>JAITNE010000111.1 GCA_031290635.1 Tannerella sp.
GGACGAAATGTGGATAGAACCGGAACGTGTCATCGGCTGATTTATCGCGTACCTGACGGCACGCAGATACTCATTGCATAACCTTTCTACCAACATTCCATCCCTACGGGATTTATGTAGCCTGCGAAGCAATCTGTTAATCCTGCAAATCCTGTTCATTCTGTAAAAACTTCATCTTCCGCTTACTTCGACTTCAACCTCAATCCGTTGTAGTTGTGGTCTCCGCCTTCAAAGTAGTATGTTACTTTGTGTTTGCCGGCGGTCAGGTGAAAGACCGGAGGCGCTACGCTGTTGCGTTCGCAGTAGTAACGCCAATCACTCCAGTTGCTGTTGTTGACCATTTGATAAGCCGATGATTTAACGCCGTCAACTTCGATATGGCAGGCTGCACCTCCGCCGTTGACGGAGATATACCAGTCAATCTCATAATCGGCTTCGTCCAGGACGTGCACGGTGTAGGCCAACCATTCGCCGCCGCCGGTATAACCGATGTTGCCGCCGTCGCCTTCAATATCTACGGCGTCGCTTTGAGTGTCGCCGCGACTTGGACGGTAGTTTGCTCCGCCGCTACCGGGGTCATGGTTGGTATTCGAATCGTGGAAGCCGACGCCGTCGCCGCCCAGATCGAAATCGCCGGGATTAACAACCGTTTCGCCCGTGCGGACGTAGGTGATGTAGTCGTCAACTCTTCCTGTATAGCTTGTCTGTGCGGACGCAAAAGTATCTACGGCTGCGGTTTCGGGCAGATATAAGGTCGAGTAGCTAAACGTGCCTGCATCATAGTCGGCAAGGTGGGTTGACTGGGCGCTGACCGCAATAACCTTCGACGCGGTCTCATTATTATATAAAAACTTGACCCAGCTGCCGGCTTGATTCTTCCAACTGATGGAAAGACCGTTGCCGAACTTCGACACGACGTTGATTTCCCTGTTCACTAACGAACTTTGATAGACGTCGCCGTAGGCTTTTACGTTCAACTCTACAGGCGCTGATTCGTTACCGAACTTGTCGTAGGCAAACACGCGGAACAGATAATTGCCGTCGTTGAGGTTGTTATAGTAAAGCGAGATTGTGCCGCTCTGATAGTTAATCTCGGTTTCCTGCGACTCGTTGTTGTCCACACGTGTAACCTTCACGCTCTTGATTCGGTCGTTGGTGATGGTCAGCTTGAGCGCCGCGCGTTTGTTTCCCGGCATGCCGGTTACCTTGTCCACCGTCGGAACAATGCTTGTAACGGGTATCTCCTTCAGAATGTCATCCATGGAAATGAGGATGTTTGTTGTCCCCACGCCTACAGCTTCGACTAATCCTGAAGCCGTTACTGTGGCGACCGTCGGGTCTTCGGACGTCCAGCCGAATGTCCCCGAAGCGGGGCTTGCCGTCATCTGAACCTTGTCGCCGTAATATAAACTTAATGCGGTTTTGTTTACGTAGAAATTCTTTTCAATCTCCTTGTCATACTTGTCGCCGCATCCCGTCAGGCTACATCCGAGCAGCAGGAGGCAACTTAATCGTTGCAGTGTTATTAAAATATTTGTCTTCATGCTTAATCGTTTAATAATTATCTTCCTTAAATTCAAGTCTCAACTCTTCCTTCATCTGATTGACGGCGCTTCCAACCTTGTAATTGTATTTCAACAAAAACGTTTTGAATTGCTTGCCGTAATCATCCTTTTCTATCTTGTAGATGTTCGGGAAATCCGGGTCGCCGTCGATTTGCTCTACTTCCATATCCTTGTAAGATGATATGCTGACTTTGTTGTTATCATCTATTTCAAGCAGAATAGCGCTTTGGTTGATGGTCGCTATGTCCGACTGAAACGGTATTGTACCCGCCATGATGCGCACCTTGTTTTTGCTGATTGGGTGCATGGGTTTGATGCCGGGTATCTGAACGTTGTTCAAAGCGCCTCTCAGACTGTAGTTAGTCGTCGATTCCTGGGTCGCGTACCGGTTTTTGATGATGACGCGATAGAGGATATCGTTCTTTTCGGGATTAACTTCGTAAGTCGAAAAGGCGTCAACCTTGAGCGAGATAAAGTAAACCGAATCGGGCGACAAACCGTCGGGTCGGATACGGATTTTCATGCGTCCGCTCTTCTCCCCAGCCGGAATGCTGAAGTTGTAATTGTCGATGTCATACTTGTCGGGCGACAGCAGATGCGCGAACTTGTCCTGATCCATGTCGTAATTGTCCTTGTTGTAGCTGTCGAACAATTCAATGTCCTGCGCCAGAGTAATATTAATATCCTTTTCGGTAGGATTAGAGCCTCCGACGGAAGCAGCTACATAGCCGACCGATTCCGTGAAATCAAGGTCGTGCACCACAGTGAAGATGTTGTAATCGTCGGTGCTGATAAGCGCAAACACCTTCTTGTACAACTCTCCCTCAAACAGTTTATCTTCGTTGCAGGCAAACAATCCCGTCAGAAGAATAAACATAATCATATATCTATTTAAATATTTCATATCTATAAAAATTTAGTTTTGAATTTATAACTATTCACTATTAACTATTCGTTATTCACTAATTAATAGTTTTCCCAGCCGGGGTTTTGGTCTAAAGCAGGCATCCTGCGGATTTCATTCTTGGGTATCGGCACAAAAACCAATCGGCGGTTGACGACGCGACTGCCGATGCGGGAAGTGTTCGGTATCACCCGTTGATAGAAACCTGCTTTAGGCGCATCCACGTTCATACCCATAATAGGTTCGCTGTCGGCGTCCTCATAAATACCCCAGCGTCGAACGTCGAAGTAACGGCGGTTCTCGTGCAGAAATTCTACCATCCGCTCCTGTTCTATAGCCGTCTGCACAGCTTGAGGGTCGGAAAGTTCCGCAGCCGACAAGCCGGGTAATCCCGCGCGATAACGAATCAGATTAAAAGATCTTTTGATTTCGTTTATATCGCGGGTGAAAGTCTGACTTTGTTCGTCGGTAACAACAGTTTGGCTGCCGGTGATATTGTTCAGCGCTTCGGCATACGACAACAGTATCTCGGCATAACGTATTATCGGAAATGCCTTGTTCATACGCCGATTGTTTGTGCCCGAAAATGCGTCAACCGTATTGACAAACTTCTTGATAACATAACCGGTGGGCGTTGTGTTAACCGGATTGCTGACTACGCCTTTGCCGTTTGTCTCGCCATAGTAATATGTAACGGTGAGATTGTAATGTCCGGCAGCCTGAGTAGAAGAACAAGGCCAGAACGCTTCGCAAAACCCTATCGAAGCATAAAAACGCGCTTCACGGTTGATGTACATGTTGTAAACTTCGCCGGAGGGAGTAAAACGATAGCCTGAAAATGATTTCAGTTCGTTGCCGCTCGCAAAACCTGCTTCGGAATACGGGCAATCGGGGCTGAAATCGTTAATCTGTCGGCCGTCAGCCATGCGGAATGCGTCCACAACCTTTTGCGTTACCGATATACCGTTGCTTCCGCCGTTGGCAGCCGGAAAAGACAAGCCCGCAGTGTTGTTTACGGTACCGGAGTTTCGCGCCCATACGTATTCGGGATTGGTTACGATAGTTGATTCTCCGTTAAATAACTCCGAAAACGACCTGAAAGGGTCTATGCCTGCCGCGCCGTTGGGATATGTATTGTAATAATCGGGGTCGGAGGTTACGTTCTTCGGAAGCGCGGGCGTTTCGTCGTCGGCGTCCACAGTGTAAAGCCTGTAAACGGGATTACCGGCTTCGCTCAAGTCCATAACGCGCTTGGCGGCGGCCGCAGCAACAGCCCAGCGCTTTTCGTCGTAAGTCTGCGAGACATAATGTATGCCGTCGGATTTGCGCGTCCCTTTGCCGAAATAAGTCCGTGCAGCCTGTCCGCCGTTATAGAGAGGACTTGCGTGCATCAACCTTATCCGCGCAATCAATCCGTAAGCGACGCCTTTAGTAGGACGTCCGAAGTCCATAATCGCAACTTTCAAGGGTATTAACGACGCCGCCTGCTCAAGCTCGGAACAGATATACTCCACCGCTTCATCGTAGGTTACTCGCGTGCGGTTGTAATATTCTATCGGCTCGTTGTTTTCAACAATCTCTTCACCCAGAATGATGGGCGGACCAAAATTCATCAACAGATTGTAATAAGCATAAGCCCTGATAAAACGGGTGTATCCCAGAATGCGCAATCGCTCGGACGCAGTAAAGTCCTGGGTCTCGTCAATACGTGTAAAAATAGTGTTGCACTTGCGGATTATCTTGTACAGATTACCCCAAGTGTTCAGGCTTCCCATATTGTCGGGCGTAACTTCGCCAAGAGCAAAAGCCATTCCCCTGTAATCATTGGCCGAGAGCAGGGTGAAAGCCTCGTCGGTAGCCAAAGGTCCGGGCGTGTAAGCGCCGTTGAATATCTGACCCTCGTCCGGAAACATCGTAGAAGCTCCCCACATATAGGCTTCGACATATCTTTTCTGACTGAAGATTGAATCCAGCTTCAATTCGTTGGATATATAACTGTCGATATTCAGGAAATCACTACATGAAGACAGCATCAGCGCTGCTATACATAGTTTAAAAATCAATTTGATATACATAATATTAGTGTTAAAGATGAATATATAATTGTAAAGAATAAATGGAAGGAAGCGGATAAACACGTCCGTTCCTGTTTGCCTGTTCGGGGTCAAAAAGCTTCACCTTGTCCCAGACGTAGAGGTTGTTTCCTACTAACTGACAATCAATGGAAGCGATTCCCATCTTCTTCAGATAATTGTGTTTCAGGTTGTAGTTCACAGTTACTTCCTGCAACCTCAGATAACGGGCGTCGCCTTGCCAAAAGTCGGAAAGCTGCATGTCGTTGATGTTGTAATTATACTGCAGTCTTGGGAAACGCGCGTTTGGATTCTCCGCCAGCGCAGGGTCGATGCCGTTAGCTATGGCGTAATCCAAGGGAATCCAGCGATTGTGCGGGTCGGCAACGATGGAAAGCACGTTTCCTCTTTCGCCGAGATTGAACGGGTCGTAACCTGCGTCATAACCTTGTGCTATATGGAAATAGTCAGTCTTGCCCGTGCCCTTAAACAATATTCCTATCGAAAACTTCTTGTATGAAAACTCGCCTCCGAAACCGTACATCAGTTTGGGATACGTGCTGTAAGATAGTGGCACCATGTCGTCCGAATTGATTTTGCCGTCGCCGTTGACGTCCATGTATTTGATGTCTCCCGGCATCACCGAGCCTCCGAAAGTCTGAATAGGACTGTATTTAATATCGTCTTCATCCTTAAAAAGTCCGAGCGCCTTGTATCCGCGAATCACTCCGTTAGGGAATCCGGTGTTTTCCAGGTAAGGATATTGCTGATATACCTGTTCCCAATTCTGAATCATGTTTTTGGAATACGTGAAATTACCTCTTATGGTGAAAAACATATCTTTGTTTATCTCCTGTGAGTAAGATATGTTGCCGTCGGCGCCGTAGCTTTTCATCTTGCCGACGTTGCCGTACGGCATACTTATCAAACCGACGTAATCCGGAACTTGTACGCGCGGCTGAAAAATTCCGTCGCGCTGATCATTGAAGAAATCCACTACAAATGAAATCTTGTTGTCCCACAACTTGCCTTCTATACCGAGGTCGGCTTTGACGGCTCTTTCCCATGCGAGATTATCTGCGCCTATCACATTTTCGTTGACCGTTTCAGTAGTATTTCCGCCCCATATCGTGCCTGTTCCTGTGCTGATAAGGGTCAGATACGGGAATCGGTTTGTGCCGGCAAGCCGGTCGTTGCCTACCGAGCCGTAAGAGCCTCTTATCTTCAGAAAGTTAAGCCATGGCAATTTACTCGTTACCAATTCGTAATTTGTTGGAATCCAGCCTAACGAAATTGAAGGAAAGAAACCGTACTGTTTGCCCGGAATGAAATTCTCCGAACCGGTGTATCCGAAATTGAAATCCATCAAATAAGTATCCTTGAAACCGTAGGTAAGCCTGCTTGAAACGCCCTGATATCTGACGGGAATAGCGCTAAGACTGCTGTTTGCATCTGCAACGTTTTTCTGGTCGCTGATATAATAATAAACCAGAGCAGACACGCGATGATCGGTATTAAAAACCTTGTCGTAATTCAGGTTTGTTTCCAAATGATATTTACGGTAGCGGTTCATACTGCTGCCGTATTCAACTTCATGCGCCTCCACCATTTCCCGCATTATCAACTTGCCGTTAGCGTTTCTGGCTATCGCATGATAAAGGGCGGGCTGAGTGTAACGCATTTCATTAAACGAACTCTGTATATCGTAAGCGCCCTGTATCTTGAATTTCAGTCCTTCCAGCAAAGCGTCCAAATCCTGGTTGAGAGCTAAAGTCATCTTTCCCTGATACTGTTCGTTTGACGATTGTCCGGTATGATTTATCAGCACGTAAGGCGAGATCTGGTCATTCGTTCCCGTAGCCGGCAATTGCCCTGTGGAATATACTGTAGGGAAAAGCAAGGGAGTTATATTTGCCTGTGCTGCCCACAGATAATCGGTATTGGCTATACCCGGCTCCGTGCGTATGGCAAGAAAACCGTCCGTTCCGAAATACATCGTCGTAGATTTCGTCAGGTTGATGTCGAGATTGGTTCTGAAAGAGTATGTGTCGTACCCGACATTTGAAGAGTAAGGGCTGCTTTTATCCTGCTTGTATGCTGCGTCTTCGGTGCCTACGCCCAAACTGATAAAGTATCTGGCGATGTTTCCTCCGCCACGTGCGGAAGCATAATAAGACTGCCGCATTGAAACAGGCTTCAGGATTTCATCTTGCCAGCTAACGTCCGGATACATGTCGGAATCTAAACCGCCTTTGATAATATCCAGCTCAATAGGGCTGTATAAGGCGTCGTCGCCGCGAATAACCCGCGCTTCGTTTGCTAATGTTGCATAATCGTAAGCGCGAAGATATTTAGGAAGTCGGCGTAACTGTGAAATAGAGAAGTTGGCGCGTGCGGTAATCTGCATTTTGCCTTCCTCGCCTTTCTTTGTGGTAACCAGGACTACTCCATTAGCGCCCCTCACTCCGTAAACGGCTGTAGCCGAAGCGTCTTTCAGTACGGAAAAGGTTTCAATATCGGCGGCGTCAATTGCGTTAAGGTCGCCTTCAAGTCCGTCGATAAGTATCAAAGCTCCGCTGCTGGCACCGAATGTGCCGATACCACGTACCCAGAACTCGGCGAGATTTTTGCCCGGCTCTCCGCTTGTCTGCATACTGATAACGCCGGCTACTCGTCCTCCCAAAAGGGAAGTAACGGACGAGACCGGACTTTGCAGGTCTTTGACATCAACGCTCGTAACAGCCGACAGAGCGCTTATCTTTCGCTGACTGCCCAATCCTACTACTATTACTTCGTCCAATTGTCCTGATAAGGAGAGATTAATTTCAATATTCTTTTTCTCCTCCGTAACCAGAAATTCAGCCTTTTCATAGCCTATGTAAGAGGCTACAATCACATCGCCCCTGACAGCTTTGATGCTGAACTTGCCATTCACATCGGTAGTTGTACCGATGCCCGGCTTGTCCTTCAGATATACCGTAGCGCTGATAAGAATCTCGCCGGTTTCGTCCAAAACGATTCCTTCCATAGTGAAGGTTCTCGTCTCCTGCTGCTGTGCGGACAGTGCGAAGCAGCTGCATAACAATAATACAAATATATATTTTTTCATCGTGTTAAATTATTATTTTTTTATTCGATAGCTAATTTTCTGACACGGCTATTGTTATAATCGGCGACATAAACAAATCCGACCTTGCTGACTACTATTCCTCTGGGATTATTGAAGAGAGCTTCTTCTTTTCCTCCGTCTTTCCATCCCGACCGACCGGGTATCCCTAATACTGTTTCCACAATTCCTTCAACCGTGTTAAGCCGCCGGATGCAATGATTACCGTAGTCAGCAATGTATAGATTAGCGTCGGCGTCAAAGAATACCTGCATCGGATTACTGAATTGGGCGACGTCCAAAGCTCCATCCCTGTGTCCTGCCGCGGGAGTGCCGCATAATTTCTGATATGTTCCTTCCGGATCGGTAATATCTAATGTGTAGATACAGTTTGATACGGGGGAATCGCCGGCGCCGCCTGCTCCATAAGCAATATACAGAATATTTGGGGTCTGGGGATGGAATGCCATGCCGTAACAATCTGCCTGAGGTGTTCTGAATACTATTTCCCCTTCATTTGTTTTGGTATTTAATCTTACAAGTTGACCGTTGTAATGGTGTACATACGAGAACCCGTCAAACGGACAGAAAACCATAGATTTTTTCCATGTATTCACAGGAAGGTCGGTAGTGCCGTCTTTCCATTTCCATGTCTTTATTCTGGGCGCCCAACCGTCTTTCGGGTCAAA
>JAITNE010000136.1 GCA_031290635.1 Tannerella sp.
ATAGTGTCGGCATTAGTGTTGAGCAGCTGACCTCGGCGGTCGTGGGTTATCGGCGAGAGCACCGGCACGAAACCGCTATTGATAAGCAGACTCAAAGCCTCTACATTCACTTCCTTGACGTCGCCGGCAAAACCGTAGTCGATAGTCGTAACAGGACGCTTCTCGGAGCGGATGATATTCATGTCGGCGCCGGTCAGACCGATGGCGTTGATGCCGACGGCTTGCAGGCGGGCGACGACGTTCTTGTTCACCAGACCGGCATAAACCATAGTAACAATACGCAAGGTTTCGGCGTCGGTGATACGTCGTCCATCGACCATACGGCTCTCGACGCCCAATTGTTCGGCCATCTTTGTAGCCAGACGGCCGCCGCCGTGAATAAGAATTTTAGCTCCTTCTATCTTGGCAAAGTCAGTCAGCAATGCGCTTAACGCGTGCTCGTCTTCAACTATCTTGCCTCCAACTTTTATAACAGTTAGCTTGTTCATCAAAATCCGGTTTAAATTATTCAGACCGCAAAGGTATAAATTAATTTATTATTCGTACCTTTGCGAAGATTTTGCGAGCGAGTACTAAAACGCACTTCGACTTGTGAACGGAATCGACAAAGCAATTAACAACTTATTTAGAAGTGCTAAAAACTTATTTAATTATGAAGCATATTTTATTTTTGAGCGCATTAGCTCTCGTTTTTTTATGTAGCGGCGTAACCAAGGGCAAGTACGACCTGTCGTTCAACCCCTCGAAAGGCGCTGCCTACAAGCAACATCTTGTGACGAACTCTACCATTGCTCAATCTTTCAACGGGCAGGACATGAACGTTTCGGTTACGGCGGATATGACAGCAAGTTTTGTTGTTACCGACGTCAAAGCCGACTTGTTTACTACGCAGATGACGTTCGACAAAATCAAAGTCAGCATGGATGCGAACACCATGAAGATGTCGTTCGGCTCGGAAGCCTCCGATAATGACGAGAGGTTTGCCGAAATGGGTACAATTCTTAAATCCATAACAGGCATTCCTGTTGATGTTCAGACGGACAAGAAGGGCGCTGTGAAATCGGTCGGCGGAGTTGACAAGTTACAGGCGTCGATAGCCAAAGCCATCGAAGCGAGCAGCAACGAGCAGATTAAAGGGATGTCAACATCGATGACCATGCATCAATACTCGGAAGAGGGAATAAAGTCGATGCTCAAGCAGATGACGGCGCCTTTTCCGGAGCAACCGATAGATATCGGCGACAGTTGGGATGCGATTACGGTATTCGATTCCAACGGCTTGAAACTTTCGGCCAACATGAAGATGAAACTGAGGGGCGTAGCAGATAATATCGCTACGATTGAAGGAAGCGGAACGCTCGACACTCAAGGCGAACAAAACCAAACAAATCAGGGAGTAGAGATGAAGGTATCCCAGAAAGGCGAACAAATAACGGTGATGCAGATCAACTTGAAAACCGGATTGCTTGTCGGCGCGGAGATTTCTCAGAAGCTGAAAGGAGAAGTTTCGGTGATGGGCAATGCCATGGCTCAAGACATCGTAACCAAGATAACGATTACAACCGAGTAGATGTGTTACGAAAATAATCGCTACTTTTGCACCTCAAATTTAAATGATTTTGTTTGATATGAAACCTGCATTATTTGTCCTTGCGGCAGGCATGGGAAGCCGCTACGGAGGACTTAAACAACTTGACGGCCTCGGCCCTAACGGCGAAACTATCATGGATTATTCTATCTTCGATGCTATTCGCGGCGGATTCGGCAAGGTAGTCTTTGTGATTCGCAAGGATTTCGAGGACGATTTCCGCGCCAAAATCCTTAGTAAATACGAGAACCATATCCCGGTGGAAACGGTCTTTCAGTCGCTCGACAAGCTGCCGGCCGGTTTCGTTTGTCCGCCGGAACGCACTAAGCCGTGGGGTACGAACCATGCCGTGATGATGGGCAAGGACGTAATCAAAGAACCTTTCGCTGTTATCAACGCCGACGACTTCTACGGACGTGAAACTATCGCTGTGATAGGACGCGAACTCGCCAGCCGGAACGCCGCCAGCCGGAACGAGAGCGCCTACTGCATGGTCGGTTTTCGCGTTGGCAACACTTTAAGCGAGAGCGGCTCGGTAGCTCGTGGAGTGTGCGAGACCGACGCCGACGGCTTCCTCACCACCGTAGTTGAACGCACGGCCATCGAACGCATCGACGGCAAGATACAGTTTATCGACGAGAACGGCGCAACAGTCGTCCTCGACGAAAACACTCCCGTCTCGATGAACGTCTGGGGGTTCACGCCCGACTATTTCGATTACTCGGAGGAGTTCTTCAAGGACTTCCTGCGCACAAACATCGACAATCCGAAGAGCGAGTATTTCATCCCCCTTATGGTTAACGAACTCGTTACGAAACGCAAGGCGACGGTCAAGGTGCTCGACACCTCCTCCAAGTGGTTTGGAGTAACCTATCCTGCCGACCGTCAAGGCGTAGTTGACAAAATCCTCGCCCTGATTGCCTGCGGCGAGTATCCCGACAAATTATTTTAAGCGATATACAACATGAATATCTTGGACATTACTTGGACAGCCGATCCCGCCATATTTTCCATCGGAACGAAGGAGATAAGGTGGTACGCATTGGCTTTTGCTTTAGGGTTTGCGATAGGTTATAAGATAGTTGAGCGCATGTGGAAGCGCGAAAACATCAACCCTAAATGGATTGATCCACTACTCTACTACACTATTCTGGGCACGGTCATAGGATCGCGGTTAGGACATTGTCTGTTCTACGATCCGGTGCATTATCTGTCGAATCCGATAGATATACTGAAGGTTTGGGAGGGCGGACTTGCCAGCCACGGCGGTGTGCTTGGGATAATCATTGCCGTTTATTTTTATTCGCGCAATGTAAGCCGGCGCAGTATGCTCTGGACGTTCGACAAGTTAGTAACGCCGACCGGACTTGTAGCCGCCATGATACGTCTCGGAAACCTGATGAACCATGAGGTTTACGGTCAGCCGACCGCTCAGCCCTGGGGATTTCGCTTTATTGAGAATCTGCATCTGTGGCGACAGGGCGCTGAGCCTGTATTTTCCGTGCCGAGTCATCCTACCCAAATCTACGAAGCGATATGTTATCTTTTGATTTTCGCGCTTTGCATGTGGCTTTATTTCAAGAAAGACGCCTGGAAGAAGGAAGGCTTTATCTTCGGAATCTTTATGATGGGCATCTTCATCTCCCGCTTTTTCATCGAATTTCTGAAAAACAATCAGGAAGCTTTTGAAGAAGGTATGGCGCTCAATATGGGACAACTTCTGAGTATCCCGTTTATCCTGCTCGGAGGATATTTTGCGCTGAGAAAGAAGAAGGAAATGAGACATTAGAAGTTAGAAATTAGAAGTTCGAAGTTAGAAATTAGAAATTAGGAAGTATTCCACAGAATAAACGGAATTTGCAGAATTAACAGGTTTGACAGGCTCTGAATTATATGTAAATCCTGCAAATTCTGCAATTCTGTAAAGCAACAATATGTAAATCCTGCAAATTCCGCAATTCTGTAAAGAAATTAATATATTTGAAGATGAAATTAATAACAAACAATATCTACTATGTAGGAGTGAACGACCGTCAGAAGGCTCTGTTCGAGAATCTATGGCCTCTGCCGCACGGGGTGGCTTACAACTCCTATCTTATCCTCGACCGGAAAGTCGTCCTTGTTGACACGGTCGAGATATGCTACTCCGAGATATTTTTCCGCAAGATAGACGAGGTTTTACAAGGTCGCAAGATAGATTATCTGATAATCGACCATATCGAGCCTGACCATGGCGGTTGCATCGGACTGCTGCGCAATCGCTATCCCGACGTCCAAATCATCGGCAACAAACAGACTTTATCCATGCTTGCCGGATACCACAACATCACCGACGGACTGCTTGAGGTCAAGGACGGCGATACGGTGGACGTCGGCGCTCGCAGACTGTCGTTCCACACCGCCCCGATGGTACACTGGCCGGAGGTGATGTTCACTTACGACGCCGCGAGCAAAACGCTCTTCTCGGCCGACGCTTTCGGCACGTACGGCACGCTTGACGGCGGCATTATCGACACCGAACTCAATCCCGCGCCTTTCTGGGACGAAATGATACGCTACTACTCCAACATCGTAGGAAAATACGGCAATCCGGTACAGAAAGCCCTGCAAAAAACAGCGCAGCTCGACGTCCGGATTATCTGCTCCACTCACGGCCCCGTGTGGACGGAACATCGGGCTAAAGCTATCGATATATACAACCGACTGAGCCGCTACGAAGGCGTCGGTGGCGTAACTCTGATTTACGGCAGCATGTACGGACACACCGAGCAGATGGCCGAAACGATAGCCGCAGCTCTCTCGGACGGCGGCGTGCGCGACATCGCCATGCACAACGTCAGCCGCAGCCACTCGTCATACATATTGCGCGACCTGTTCAACTATCGCGGCGTGATAATCGGCAGTCCGACATACAGCAACCAGCTGTTTCCCGAGATAGATTCATTACTCAAGAAGATAGAAATACGCGAGCTAAAGAACCGCCTTTACGGTTATTTCGGCTCGTTCACATGGTGTGGAGCAGCGGTGAAGCGCCTCGAAACTTTCGGCGAACAGATGAAATGGGAGACGGTAAGCGAACCGGTCGAACAAAAGCAAAACATCTCCACCGCCGAACAATGCTACGCCTTGGGAGCCAGGATGGCGGAGAGAATTAAAAATTAAGAATTAAGAATTAAGAGTTAGAAATGGACGAGGAGATGTAGGGGCTGGGCTTGCCCCTGCCCAAATAAGAATTACGAGTTGAGAATGAAGGTGATTTTTCCCGGCGGAGCGTCCGACGAGGCAAACTGAGCCGGATCTTCCCGGCGGAGCGTCCGACGAGGCAAACCTGAGCCGGATCTTCCCGGCGGAGCGTCCGCCGAGTCAAACCTGAGCCGGATCTTCCCGGCGGAGCGTCCGCCGAGTCAAACCTGAGCTGGATTACGTCAGCAAAACTTTTGACGGGAAAGAGCTAACGTCATTGCGAGGAACGAAGCAATCTAATTCGTGTAAATTAAAACATTGCTTTTGATTCGTGTAAATTAGTGCAATTCGTGGACAAAAAATATCAGTGAACAAAAATCGTGGACAAAAAATATTAGCAGACAAATTAATTTTAATAATATGAGAGTAATAATCGAACAAAATTACGAGCAACTGTCGCAGTGGGCAGCGGCTCACATCGCGGAGAGAATCAACGCCGCCAACCCTGCGGCTAACCGGCCTTTCGTGCTCGGACTGCCGACCGGTTCATCGCCGCTCGGCGCTTACAAGGCGCTTATCCGGCTTTACAGGGACGAAAAGGTATCGTTCCGCAACGTCGTAACCTTTAATATGGATGAATACGTCGGCATCCCCCGCGAGCATCCCGAAAGCTATCATTCATTTATGTGGAACAACTTCTTCAGTCATATCGACATTCAGGAACAGAACGTCAATATCCTCAACGGAAACGCCGCCGACCTCGAATCCGAATGCGCATCCTACGAAGCCCGCATCCGGGCCGTCGGAGGCATAGACCTCTTCCTCGGAGGCATAGGACCGGACGGCCATCTGGCTTTCAACGAACCCGGCTCATCGCTAAGGTCGCGTACACGTGTAAAATCTCTGACAACGGACACAATCATCGCAAACTCGCGATTCTTCGACAACGACGTCAACAAAGTGCCCCGCACAGCCCTGACCGTAGGCGTCGGCACGGTTATGGACGCCCGCGAGGTGCTGATTGTAGTCAACGGCCACAACAAGGCACGCGCCCTGCAACAGGCCATCGAAGGCGGCGTAAGTCAGATGTGGACTATCACCGCCCTGCAACTGCATCCTAAAGGTATCATCGTATGCGACGAAGCCTCGTGCATCGAACTTAAAGTCGGTACATACAAGTATTTTAAGGATATGGAAAAACTAATTGAGAATTGAGAATTGAGAATTGAGAATTTTATAAATTGAGAATTGAGAATTGAGAATTGAGAATTATGAGTAGATTGCTTCCGGTATGGGCGACCGCAAAGGGCGACCGCAAGGGTCGCCCCTACGGGGACACGTTATGCCGCACGGGAAGGCGACCGCAAGAAACTTTCATTCTCAATTCTCAATTTTCAATTCTCAATTTATGAAATTCTCCATCCCCCTCTTAATTCTTAATTCTTAATTTTTAATTTTTCTCGGCTGTTCGCAGCTTGGCGCTTCTTGAGCGGGGATTGCGGGCGGTCTCGTCGTCCGAAGGAATGATTAGCTTGTTAATAACCCGCAAGGACGGGGGTATTATACCGTAAATATCCCGCTCCACGTGGCCGTCGATGTTGCCCGTCTTGAAAAAATTCTTCACTAAGCGATCTTCTAAAGAATGATAGGAGAGGATAGCCAGCCGTCCGCCCGCTCGAAGCAGCGGAGGCGTCTGCAGCAACATCTCGCTTAAGGCCGACATTTCATGATTCACTTCTATGCGAAGCGCCTGAAAAACCTGTGCATAAAACTTTTTGTCGTTCTCACGGCCTGCAAACGGGGATAGCAATTCTATTAAATCAGTCGCCGTCAGTAGCGGTTGGGACGACCTTTGCTCTACGATAGCAGCCGCAATCCGGCGCGACTGCTTCAGTTCGCCGTAAAGCCGAAACGTTTGCGAAAGCTGTTCTTCGGAATATTTGTTCAGGACGTCTGCTGCGGTACGGCCTGCGCGGTTATTCATCCGCATGTCGAGCAGGCTGTCGAAGCGAAACGAAAAACCGCGCTTCTCATCATCAAAGTGATGCCACGACACCCCCAAATCCGCCAATATCCCGTCCACAGAATCCTCGCCGTAATAGCGCATGAAGTTATGCAGATAGCGAAAATTGCTTCTCACGAAAGTGAAACGCCCGTCTTCCGTTGGGATATTCTGCTCCGCGTCGGCGTCCTGGTCGAAACCGTAAAGTTTGCCCCTGTCGCTCAGCCGGTCGAGGATAGCCCGCGAATGACCGCCTCCACCGAAAGTCAGGTCAACATAGACCCCGTCCGGATTGATATTCAAAGCGTCAATGCACTCCTGAAGCATGACGGGGATATGATATACTTCCATAATTAATTTGTAACGATGTCGAAGACGACGTATTCGCTGACCGTGCCGATGCGGAACGGAGGACCCCAGAGGGAGAGGCCTGAGGATACGTAATAATTCGTGTTGTCGCGGCGGAGGAAGCCGTAATTCAACTCGAAGAGATACTTTGTCAGCCAGTTCAGCGGTACGACTTGCCCGTGATGAGTATGTCCGCTGAACTGCAGGTCGGCGTTGAGGAAACGGGCGTCGTCGAGGTCAGTCGGCTGATGGTCGAGCAGAATTGAAGGCTTGGACTTATCAACCAAAGAACGCCAGTCTTCCTTGACGAAACGGTTGCGGTTAGAACGGTCGTCGCGTCCTATAATCTGCAAACCGCAAGGCAACACAACAATCGAATCACACAAGAGCCGGATTTTTGTCCGTCTCACGAACTCGGCGCATTCGTCCATGCCGCTAATGTATTCGTGATTGCCGGGGACCATAAAAACGCCCATCGTCGCTTCAAGACGGTTGAGTTCCTCGTCCATCCGCCGGCTGACGACGGGAAAGACGCTGTTATCAATCAAATCACCCCCAATAAGAATCAGATCCGGCTTTTCGGCGTTGATAAGGTCGATATTCTTGTGAAATCGGCTCATGCCTGTACCCAGACCGAGATGCAGGTCGCTTACGGCAACTATCCTGAGATGGTTTACGCCCTCAAGCGGACGGTTGACAGATATATTGAAGACCTGCCTGCGGGTATGTTGATAGTTGATATATCC
>JAITNE010000128.1 GCA_031290635.1 Tannerella sp.
ATTCCTAATTTCTAATTCCTAATTTCTAATTTATTTACTATCTTTGCACTCCAAATTAAACTACATAAATTACTTTATTATGAACAGGATAATATTATTATTTGCATTGACATGCTTAACGAGCGCCTTGACGGCAAAAGATGACGACACGAAATATCTCGCAGGCGCAATACCCGAAATCGACGGGAAAGTAGTCTTCTCGCAGACTTACGATTTGCAGGGCGAAGACGCTAATTCAATCTATCCGCGCGTCTATCAATGGCTCGAAAGGAGAATGAAGCAGAACGCTAACGACAGCCGCATCGCCCTCTTCGACCGCGATAAAGGGAATATCACTGCCGCCGGAGCCGAATATATCGTCTTCAGCAACTCAGCCCTCACTCTCGACCGCTCGTTGATGAACTATTTCATCATAGCTACGGTCTCGACCGGCAAGTGCGAATTGCGCCTCGAACGTATCCACTACGACTACCAAAGCCGCAGGTATCCGGCCGAAGAGTGGATAACCGACAAGGTTGCGCTCAACAAAAAACAAACCTCAATCGTGCGTGCATACCGAAAGTTCCGCATCAAAACGATTGACTTCGCAGAACAACTTTTCGCAGAAGCCATCAAAGAGATTGCCGACGACAAAATCGCTGTTCTCGCACCCGCCGAACACACAGCTACGCCTGCCCCGGAACAGCCCAAAGAGATTACCGCCTCTGCGTCCGCCGCTTTACAAGGCTACAAGCAGATTGAGCCTGACAAAATCCCCGGCAACATCATAAAAATGCTCACCGACGACTGGATGCTGATAACCGCCGGCACAGACGCCAAATTCAACATGATGACCGCAAGCTGGGGAGGCTTGGGAGCGCTCTACAGCCGCCCTGTCGCCACATGCTACATCAACCCGCAACGCTACACCTATCAATTGATGGAAGCCAACTCTACCTACACCCTGTCGTTCTACACCGAAGCCTATCGTTCAGCCCTGCAATATTGCGGCACTAACAGCGGTCGCGACGGCGACAAGGTAAAAGGTTCGGGTCTCACCCCACTGACTACCCCATCGGGCAGCAAAGCCTTCGCCGAAGCATGGCTGATAATCGAGTGTCGCAAGCTTGTAGGACAGTCCTTGAGCCACGACGCCCTGTTCGACGACAAAGTCAAATCCGAATGGTCAGGCAAGCAACTGCATAAGATGTATATCGGTGAGATTATTAACGTCTGGGTAAAATAATTACTAACTCTGCTACTTGCGATTGCTTGTTGATTATAAGAATATTCGACCTTCTATTCTTTATATATAAAGTTAAAACGTCCGCCGGGAGCTGCGTCGCCGTTAAGATACCAGTCCAGAGGGTCGTCGCTTTGCATGTTGTCAGACCATTTAAATTCAAAGTCAAGACGTTCGTTATCAATTGTTGAAGCGCGAGGTACGGTTATCATAAGGCGATTCTGCCGGAGCAGGTATTCAACTGTCAGCTTTGTTTCCCAATGATTGCCGGTGTATGTTTGGAGCTTGCGGCCTGCAATTATACGATAGTCGTAGCCATGCCAACCTGTGAGATGGTTGCGGTCGAAGTCGAGATAGAGAGCTAAACTGTCGTCAGGACTGATTCTGATGATGTGCTCTGCATCTGAACTCTCTTCCTGACGGACTGTAACTATGTCTTCTACGGTTTGAACATAGAAATAGAGGTTTTCAGTGTCGTGAGCAACCTTTAGAGTCTTGAAATCATTGCGTCCGGTGTTGTTTTTGTAAACGGTTTGCGGGTCGGTCAAGGCGCTTGGATGGTTGCGGGGAGCGGTATCTCCGGTATAGTCGGAGTAAGTGTTGACGACGTCGTTCCAATCATCCATCTTTTGAATTGTTTTCGGCAGGGCGCGGGCTTGGGATTCGACGCCTTTATAGCGACGTATGTTGTTGACCATTTGCATATAGTAGTTGTCGTTTATACCTGCAATCCTTGTGGGTTCAATGTCGCGGCTGAACTCCGGACTTGCAAGGTCGCAGAAGTAAGAATGCTCGGCGTTACCGTCGGTGCTGGGCCAGCGACCTGCTACCCACTCGTTCCAGCCTGTAATAAAGATGAAACGGGTATTTTGTTTCAGGGCATAGTCCCATTGTTCCTGGATGTTGTAGCCATAAGGTATATCGGTTGCGGGCTTGCCGGGCTTGCCGTTTCGATAGCTGCGACCCCAGTTTCCATTGTAACCGTAAAAGGCCGAACCTCCCATTCCCTGAGCCGGGTTTGGGTGCTGCGCAACTGAAACGTTGATTATCTCGGCTTCATCTTTCCTGTTGTAATGTACTTTCGGACGACGGGTGAATGAAATCCAAGGCCAGCCGTTTCGAACTTGCGGCTGGTTAGGCCATTGTGCTTCACGGACAGTGAAAAACTTCTCAGCGTCAGTTCCTTTTGCTTCTTTGGAAACGCCGATCACCAGAGGCTTGCCGTCAAGATAAAACCAGCAGTCGGGATGCCTGTGCCGAGCGCCTTCTTTGTAGTAGGTATCGTATAGATCCTGCATAGTCTCGCCGGAACGAGTGTTGGTGTAGAAGGCAATCTTGGGAGGCGCAAGTCCTTGTTTGCGGACGTCATCCATAGCCTGCATCAGCGACTCGGCTTGTTTGGCGTAGATAAGGCGATTCGTGGCGTCGATAACTAAAAGATCAACGTCGGCGTCTGTAAGCAGCTGGATGTTGCGGCGATGTACCCAGTAGTCATCGCCACGATAGTATCCGTAAAGGGGTTCTGCCCAATAGTAATATGAACCTCTCGCTCCACCCCAGTATTGATTGAGGTCGTCATCGAAGACTTCAGGGTGATGAAGTGCAATCTCGTACAAGTCATAGTGCTTCGGAGAGATCCTGGAATTAGTGTCGCCCTGCCAAAGGAAATAAAACAAAGCCACAGCGCGATCTTT
>JAITNE010000016.1 GCA_031290635.1 Tannerella sp.
AGTTTGGTCGCTAAGGTTTTCAGCAGGTTTCAGCTCAAGGTTGAACTCGGATTTGAAAACAGGTTTTAGACATGTATTTAATTTTACCATGGATATACGTACGTTTTTTATGGCCACAAAGGTACACATTATTTTTATATAAAAAAGTTTTAGCCAAAAAAATTTACATGTCGGCTTAACTTGTGTTTGTCGTAACTCTTTAGATTGCTTCGTCGTACCTCCTACCAATGACGAATGTGCGACACGCGATGACGGGCGACCGCAAGGGTCGCCCCTACCATCAAATTTTATTGAAGGGTTATGCTTGTGGAATGAAATTTTTTTAGTAGATACGCGCGTGATTCTATATACAGGAGAGGAGAATAGAATGTCTCTCTCTCTCTCTCTCTCTCTCTAGTAATATAGGGAAGTCGGCAACCAACTGTTGTTGATAGCTAAGGTTTTCGAGAGGTCTGAAATCAGAGTTGAAAACAGGTTGGAAAACAGTGTTGCCGTATGTCCTAAATACTTCCATATTTATTATATTTTGTTTTTGACGACACAAAAGTAATCATTTGTTTTGACTCCTACAAATTATTCCGAACTTTTGTTTGAAATTGTTTGAAATTATGACTGTCTTCCGCTCCGTCATTGCGGGCACGAAGCAATCTAAGAATTATCTGCGTAAACCCTTTGAATCTGCGTCATCTGCGTGCCAAACCCCACGGAATCAAACTCCGAACACACTGAAATGCACCGACCCATATACTCGTATTTGCTTGAAGCAGGGTAGCGCCGAGAAGTCGTTTTCCTTGGAATGCTCCATCACAAATACGCCGTCAGGTCGCAACAATCCCCTGTCAAGCACCAGACGCGGTACATCCGGCAGTGTTGACAGAGTATAAGGCGGGTCGGCAAAGATAAAGTCGAAAGCCGCGGGCGTAGCGGTTTGCAGGAAGCGGAACACATCCCCGCGAATAAGATTCAGGGCATTAGTTTTAAGCTCATTAGCCGTTTTTTCAATAAAGGCGGCATGAGTACGATCTTGCTCAATCGCCGTTACCGAGCTGCATCCCCGCGAGAGCAGTTCGAACGAGATACTTCCCGTGCCGGCAAACAAGTCAAGAGCTACGGCGTCGTCGAAGTCCATAATATTATTAAGGACATTGAATATGTTCTCCTTGGCGAAATCGGTTGTAGGACGGGCTTTGAACGAGGTCGGCACATGAAAGCGCCTCCGACCGTATATGCCGCTTATAATTCGCATTCGGTAAGCGCTACGGTTTCAGGATAAATATCGCGGTTGGCAGGTATATTGTACATTGTTGACGTCGGCTTCAAATACTCTACCTGTTCGATGTATTCGTTCAGCAGAGGCATCATAGAGCGGCATTTAGCCTTGTCGCCATAAAGATACAAGCAGTCATTTATCTGGTTGAAGCCGGTCTGTTTACACACATACATTATAAAGTACAACACATCGTTAGAAGTTTCGTAGTCGAAAGAGTTTATAAACAGCAGTTCACCCATCTCGAAGCAGACTATCTCGAAAGTCGTCATATTACCCAGAACTACGTGCACATGCTTCAGATGGCTCATAAGGCTCTCTTGCTGCCACAAGTTCAGCAACTGCGACAAGGAATGAACAAAGATAGGGCTAACGAGCGAGCGTGTCAGAAACTCACAAGTCGCACGGTCGAAGCCAAACAGCAGCATAGAGTTCAATCGCTTGATATAATGCGGGATAATACTCAGAGCTTTGTCGGGTTTTTGACAGATGTCGAACAGCGTTTCCTTGTGTTTTTCGGAGAAGACAACATCGGGAACTAACGTGAACTTATTGGAGACACAAACTACGTGTATTGATTTGTAGAAGAACGACAGAAATTCGTTCTCAAAGAATACGTTTTTCAATGACTCCGAAAGGGGCAGGTTGCCGTCAAACAGGACAGTATCGATAAAGAAGCTGTCCTTGTTTTTCGGTATAAAACCGGAAAAAGAAAGTCCATCCGACCATAGCCGGATGGATACTTTGTAATTGTCCGCAGCATCGGCAGTCAGCGTGTAGGGAACACGTAGTGTCATGATGACTAAGCTTTTAGAATTCCCAATTTCCTGCGTTGTTGTTGATTTCGGTAATGGAACCAACGCGCAGACCGCCGAAACGGTTCAGCTTGGACGTCTTATCCTTCAGATTGATAAGCTCTTGCTTGTCGAGATCTCCCAGATAGACATTGTAGGGAACCGAGCATTCGAAGACAGGCACAGTATAGCCTGAGGGCGATGACAAGGTCGCTGTATCAAGCGCGAACGAGTTGTCTTCGAAACCGGGCACTTTGTTGATAGAGGCTACGTCGAAGTTGGCTCGCAGTAGCGTGTCTTTCGCCAGCACCCAGTTAGTGTCGCGACGGAAACCTTCCAAACTGTATTTGTCGATCTCTTTTTTGTTGCCCGACTGAACGATTTTGACCGCTTTAGCTTCGGTCAAACCGTCTTTCAGGTTCTGGTCGGACAACTCGCGTTCCTTGATTATAAAAGGAATCTTGGTCTCGGCGAGGAACTTTTGCAACTCGGCGAAAGTTCCGGCATACTTGCCGTTGATGTTCTTGAAGCCGATCTGGGCGTCGCGAATGCTGATTAAGCGCTCTACAATGACCCGTTCACGACTATCGTGAACTTCTTTGAATTTTATGGGTGTCAAAATGCTTTGGTAGCACATGTACACTAAGGCCGCAATGGCCGCAACTAATAAGACTTTAAGTACTATTTTCATAATGTTTCTATTTTGTTTTTAAATACTTTCGACCCGCAAATATAAATATTATTTTTTTAATAGCTACCTTTATCGCCAAATATTTTCGGAAAAAAGATGATTAAAGAGTTTATTGAAGGTAAGATTATTGAGTTTTTTCCTTTTGAGCCGACTGACGAACAGTCAGTAGCGATGCGGGTTTTGGCGGAGTTTCTAACATCGCCTGAGCCGGATGGCGTGCTGCTCTTAAAAGGTTATGCGGGCACGGGCAAGACGACTTTGCTCGGCGCAACGGTCAAAATGATGGCTTCGCAGGGGCAAAAAGCCGTTCTGATGGCGCCTACAGGCCGTGCAGCTAAGGTTTTCTCGGATTATGCGAGGCATTCGGCGTTCACTATCCACAAGAAGATCTATCGTCAACATAATCAGTCGGATGAGAGCGCGGCGTCGGTTTTCGCCTTAGCCGGCAACACCGCGAAGGATACCCTGTTCATCGTCGATGAAGCCTCGATGATATCGAATGAATCTATGAGCGCGTCTTTCTTTGGGAACGGCATGTTGCTTACCGACCTTGTGCGCTACGTCTATACGGGCGATAACTGCCGACTGATACTGATGGGCGACACTGCCCAGCTGCCTCCCGTAGGGCTTGCCGACAGTCCTGCTCTCAGCGTCCAATATCTGCAACGTTACAACCTGCGTATCACCGAGATACAACTCACTCAAGTAGTCCGTCAGCAGGAAGATTCGGGCATACTCTTCAATGCTACTTCTATTCGCGACGCCCTGCGACGCGGCAAGATAGACGTCTATCCCAAGATACTGACCGACAACTTCCCCGATGTACGCAAGATTGGAGGCGATGAACTGATGGAAGAGATTTCGTCGGCTTACAGTCGCGACGGTCTCGACGACACGATGATTATCTGCCGTTCCAATAAGAACGCCAACATATATAATCACGGCGTCCGTAACCGCATCCTCTATCGCGAGGAAGAGATTTCGTCGGGCGACCGCCTGATGATTGTCAAGAACAACTATTTCTGGTGTCGCGGCGACAAGGAACTCGATTTCATGGCTAACGGCGAGATTATCCGCGTCATGCGTGTCCGTCGCACGGAAGAGATGTATGGCTTCCGTTTCTGCAATATTATTGCTCGCTTCGAGGATTACGACAAGGAAATGGAGATAAAAATAATGCTCGATACGCTCAATACCGAAGCGCCTGCCCTGACCCGCGAGATGACTGAACGCTTGCAAGCCGTAGTCGCCGAAAAGTACTTGGATACTACTCTCTTAGCTTCGTGGGAGGTCAAAAACATCAAAGACGACCCTTACTTCAATGCCGTGCAGGTGAAGTACGCTTATGCCGTAACCTGCCACAAAGCGCAAGGCGGACAGTGGAGCAATGTTTTTTTAGACGTAGGCTATCTGACCGAAGAGATGATGGGCGCAGACTTCTATCGCTGGCTATATACCGCCTTCACCCGCGCCACCCAACGGCTGTATTTAGTCAATTGGAGGCTGGGAAGTTAAGTAGAGACGGGGCGCGCCCCGTCTCCACATAATCACGGTAACGGAATCAAATTTTGAACATGGCGTCCTGGTTATTGCGATTTGAATGGGCATTGTTGCTGCTGCGTTAAGACGGGGCGCACCCCGTCTCTACACAAATACATAGCTATGTGATGAAATTTCGTGCTGTTAATTTGGCAGTTTCAAAAAATTGTTGTAATATTGCAGTCTTAAACTTTTAAAATTAAACTATATGGATACTTATGAGAATCTTGAACGGCTAAAACAGTTGTTGCACAGTGG
>JAITNE010000050.1 GCA_031290635.1 Tannerella sp.
GAATTTTCCCTGCAAACTTAAATAAGCCTGTAAACAGGCGCTTATGAATATTTATGTATTCCACAGGCGAGAAAGTAAAGGTTTTTTCCGATAAAATTTCTGCAATGCGGGCGGAAACCTTGTCCGCCTCTTCCGTTCTATCGTCCTTATTTATAGCAGGTTAGGCTTTATAATAACTGTCGATACGATTTTTAACTTCGGTTATAGTAATATCGCCTTCAATATTTTGCTTTGCCGTTTCAATAAGATACGACGAAGGTTTCAGTCCATCAACATCTTGCAAGCCGATTGCCGTTAGCCAAGCGTATCCCTTTTCTTTTTTGAGTGGCTCGCCTTGTCTGATATATTCTTCAAAATCTGTCATTTATTTCATATTTATTTCAAAACGAAAATTTCATTCTAAATCTTATTCCGCTGTTTGGTACACTTGGATGGTCGCGATATGAGAGACGCCAAATGTAGTCCACACGCACAAGTTTGAAGATGTTTTCTACGCCTGCGCCAATCTCCATATACGGACGTTTGCCCATTAAATGCGTGTTTGCTGGAAAAGCATACAGCCCATCGCCATTGAGGGAAGGATTGTTTTTGTCGCTCAAATCGCCGTACCAGCCGCGAAACGAGACGACCTCGCGCAGTTGTAGTTCCTGTATCAACGGCAGGCGATTGAATATCCAGCCGTTCAGGAAATAGGTAGTCTCCCACGATACACAGCGGTCATTGATAAATTCCATCGGATCCATCAAGGGGAAAGTCTCCGGTTCGATACTGTACGAGAGGTTAGCGTTAGGAATAATAAGCATAGGATAAGGCACGCGATCCCATACTTTGCCCGCCTGACCGTAGATGTCGATAAATCCAAAGGGCGAGAGCCAGAAACGTTTGCGCAGACCTATTTCTGTCTTGTTGTAGTTATGGTCTGAGCCGAGCACTCCCTTGCGCGCCATAGTGTGTGTCAGAGTAACTATAGGCGCATCGAGAGTCATAGGATAGCGATAGTTGCGCGACTGAAAGAATTTCTCATTAGGCGCCCAACGCAGATAGAGTTCTACCTGCGATGAAGAATAGTGATCGGCGGGCGACATTGAGCCGTCAGCAGCTATCAGAGCGAATGGCACATCGGGCGTCGCCCATTCCTTGAGATGACGCAGCATCAGGCTATATCCCAAACCTTTATAGTTCTCATGATAATAACTCAACTCAGCGCGTTGCATGTAGGTTATAAAATTATTTGAGCGCCGCTTGAGCACCATAAACATATTGTCGGGATTAGTATATAGGTAATGCTGACCTATTTGATTGATGTCGTACCTGTACTCGGCGCGCAGGTAATGAAAGGGATACTCCTTGCGGAAAGTTTTTTTGTTGTTGAACGAATATTCGAGGATGGCGTCGCCTTTGAGTTTCCGGTCGGCAAAACCATAAGCGAGATAGCCGTCGGCAAAAAGTCGGTTACTAAGATTGATCGTCGTAGCGCCGCCCAGACGCACGCGAGCGCCTTCCAACGAGTTACCGCTAATAAAGGTATTAGCCGGTCCAAACTCAAACTTACTGTCGGTATCGGAGGTCTGTATATAACCATTAACAAGCGCGTTGATGACTTTTTCAGACCAGTAAAACGCCGGCACCTGCCGTAATTTCGTCATCATCTCTTCCACAGAAGTTCTCTTTATTTCATCCGAACCTCGTCGCGCCTCGTCCCAGAACTGCTCGTTCTGCCTTCGCGCCCCTTCCGATTCCATCACCGGCGCATTATCCTTAAAAATCTGAATGTCAGTCGGCTTATCAAACGAATGATTGCGATAAAGCGCTACACGCCTCGCATAAGCTCCGCTCTGTTTCTTAGTGAAGCGAAATATCATCGCAATATCATTTCGGGTAAGTATCCGCGTCGAATCTGCTGTGCGTATATAATCCTGATTTATAGACATTTCTCCTACAAAATTAAGATTGATATCGCGAGGCACATTCAAGGCGACACGCTTCACAAACCAGGTTGAATCAAGCGTAACGTAGAGATGGCCTACGAAGCCGAAAGATTCTGAATTGAAAGGTGCAAAACCGAGGTCGAGGCAAGATTCCCCTTCAATATCCAAAGTATCAAGCATATAATACTTGTAATAATCCGGCCCTATCGACGATAGCGGACTGACGAATCGCTGCATCAGGAGATTGACATTGTCGCGAAAGATATCAAGATCCTGAAAAGCCTCTTCTATAAACTGCGTAACGCCATCTTCGGAAATAATTTCTATCAGACCGGCGCGTTTGTAGCCGGCTATGGTTTTGCGTTCTGTACGCGGCGAATGACGATAGTGGTAATCGGCTATAATCTCCTCATTATAAATGGGTAAGATAGTACGTCCGCGCACGGAAGTCGAATCGACATAATCGAAAATAAAGTCCACCTGCTTGAATAGCCAGTTCTGACGGGCTTTCTCGACGTCAAAATCGTTGTTGGCAAACATCCGCTGCTCGTATATGTCATACGAGAAATAGTCGTGCAGATACGGGTCATGGCTATCTCTACGCGCTATAACATTGCGTACAAAAGCCACTGCCGGATTATCTTTCTTTGTGTAACGCTCTTTCTTCCGATTTATTACCACCTCACCCAGCTCTATTGCTCCGGGCTTCAGGAGTATCTCTATCTTGTTCTTACCGCGCTTCAACTGCCTGTATGCCGTCTCGTAGCCGATGTAAGAAACAGCAAGCACACTGCTGTCGGACATTGAGCGGAGCGTGAACCTCCCATCATCATCCGTAGCCGTACCTGTAGTAGTGCCGCGCAGCGACACCGCAACATACGGCAAAGATTCATTCGTAATCGAATCTCTGACGTAACCTTCTACTTCTATAACATATTGTGCATAAGTCATTTGTGTCGCAGTCAGCGCGAGACATACAACCATACACATCCATACTATTTGCCTCATTCCTTGTCTTCGTATATCCTAAAAACGGTCGCAAAAATACAAAAAATTACTCAACTTGCCTCTCTTCCTGAAAAATTACGGAGTTGATATGCGTCAGTATAAAGCTGGAGCTTCACACCTCCCAGCAAAGCAGTTGCATTTGATAGTTGAATCAGCATCAGCCTAACTTCTAACTTCTAATTTCTAACTCAAAAAAAACTCCGAAATTTTTGTAGATTCAAAAATAATGCGTATCTTTGCGGTCGCAAAATGGTAAAAGACGTCCCCGCTAAAGAAGGGAAATCCTTTATTAGTGCGCAGAGAAGGCCTGTTCGTCTATCGGTTAGGACGCAAGATTTTCATTCTTGAAAGAGGGGTTCGATTCCCCTACGGGCTACGAAAATTTGACAATTAACAATTAAAAATAAAAAAGATGGCTAATCACAAATCATCATTGAAGCGAGTACGGCAGACAGAGACTCGCACACTGCGCAACAGATATGCTGCCAAAACGATGCGTAACGCATTGAAGAAGATTCGTTTATCGGAGGACAAGGAAGAGACAAAGGCTCTGTTTCCCAAAGTGTGCTCTATGCTTGACAAGTTGGCTAAGAACAACGTCATCCATAAGAACAAAGCGGGCAATCTGAAGTCGAAAATCAGCAAACACGTCAAAGCTTTGAGCGCCGAGGCGTAGAGACTACCCCTATTTCAGGACGTCTCTACTGACTTATTTGGCCTGTTCGTCTATCGGTTAGGACGTGAGATTCTCATTCTCAAAAGAGGGGTTCGATTCCCCTACGGGCTACACAAAGGCGACTTCAGGCGGTCGCTTTTTTGTTTATCTAACAACAAATAACTTATCTATGAAGGAAGAAGAAGTAAATGCAAGTAAGGAGTATTCATCGAAGAATATTCAAGTATTGGAAGGCTTGGAGGCGGTACGTAAACGCCCCTCCATGTACATAGGCGATACAAGCGAAAAAGGATTACATCACTTGGTCTATGAAGTAGTTGACAACTCAATAGACGAAGCCATGGCAGGTCATTGCGACCACATCGAAGTATTTATTAACGAGGACAATTCCGTTACGGTCATCGACAATGGACGCGGCATTCCCGTTGATTATCACGAGAAAGAAGGCAAATCGGCCTTGGAAGTAGTGCTGACTGTCCTGCACGCAGGCGGCAAGTTCGACAAAGGCTCGTATAAGGTATCTGGAGGCTTGCACGGCGTGGGCGTGTCGTGCGTCAATGCCCTCTCGTCCCATCTGAAAGCCGAAGTTCACCGCGACGGCAAGATATACATGCAGGAGTTTTCGATAGGCAAATCGCTCGGCGATATTAAGGAAATCGGGGTCAGCGAACATACCGGTACAACCATAGTGTTCAAGCCCGATAGCACGATTTTCACCGTATTGGAATTTAAGTACGAAATTCTTGCCAACCGGCTTCGCGAATTGGCTTATCTGAACGCAGGCATCCGGTTGGAGTTGACGGACAAGCGGATACAGGATGAAAACGGAGCGTATAAATCCGAAATCTTCTACTCCAAAGAAGGATTGAAAGAATTTGTTCACTATATCGACCGCGCTAAAGACCTTTTGGTTCAAGAAGTTATTCATATCAAGACCGAAAAGCAAGGCATCCCCGTAGAAGTAGCCATGACGTACAATACCTCGTACAACGAAAGTGTGTTCTCCTACGTGAACAATATCAATACTATTGAGGGAGGTACGCACTTGACAGGTTTCCGTATCGGCTTGACCCGTACATTAAAGAAATATGCCGAAGATTCAAAATTACTTGAAAAAGTGAAAGTAGAAATCAAAGGAGATGACTTTCGCGAGGGTCTGACGGCTGTTATATCCATTAAAGTCGCCGAGCCGCAGTTCGAGGGACAAACCAAAACAAAGCTCGGCAACGACGAAGTAATGGGCGCAGTACAGATGGCAGTAGGCGAAGCCTTAGGTATCTTCCTCGAAGAACATCCGAAAGAAGCAAAAATCATCGTTGACAAAGTGATTCTTGCCGCAACAGCCCGCGAAGCTGCCCGTAAAGCGCGTGATTTAGTGCAGCGCAAATCGCCGCTGACAGGTGGCGGACTGCCGGGTAAGTTGGCTGACTGCTCATCTAAAGATGCAGCCGTATGCGAGTTGTTCCTTGTAGAGGGCGATTCGGCAGGCGGCACGGCCAAGCAAGGGCGCGACCGTAATTTTCAGGCTATCCTGCCTTTGCGCGGTAAGATTCTTAATGTAGAGAAAGCTATGGAACACAAGGTGTTCGAGAGCGATGAGATACAGAATATATACCGTGCGATGGGCGTAACGATAGGCACCGAAGAAGACCCGAAAGAGTTGAATATGTCGAAGTTGCGCTATCATAAGGTGATAATAATGACCGATGCCGACGTCGATGGCAGCCATATCGCCACCCTGATACTGACGTTCTTCTTTCGCCGTATGCGCGGACTTGTTGATAAGGGCTACGTCTATCTCGCGACGCCTCCGCTCTACCTCTGCAAGAAGGGCAAGAACGAAGAATACTGCTGGACAGACTTGCAACGTCAGCGTTTTATCGACACTTATGCCGGCGGAAATGAAGGACAGGTGCACACACAACGCTACAAAGGTTTCGGCGAGATGAACGACCATCAATTGTGGGATACGACGATGAACCCCGAAAACCGTACGCTCAAGCAGATAACGATAGATAACGCCGTCGAAGCCGATTCGATTTTCGCCATGCTGATGGGCGAAGAAGTAGCTCCACGACGCGAGTTTATCGAAGAAAACGCTACCTATGCCAACATAGACGCGTGAAAGTATGTTGTCAAGCAGGCTACAAGAATTAACGGCAAATATCCACTCTCGCGCTTTTGTGATTGATTCTCATGTGGATACACCTTTGTTTTTCAAGTATAAGGACTTTAATATAGGACGCAAAGGCAGCATTATGGTTGCGCCCGAAGATATTGGAATAAAGGCAGATAGCGAGGTGGAATTTGAGCCGGCGGTCGATATACCGAAGATGAACGAAGGTATGGTTGACGCCGTCTGCATGGTAGCTTATCTTCCGCAGGGCGAGCGCACGAGCGAATGTTCTAAGGAAGCGGTCAAAAAGGCTTTTGCGATAATAGAATCCATCAAAAGGCAGATAAGGAACAACTCCGACACGGTATCTCAGGCTATTTCGGTCGATGACCTTGTCCGAAACAAGCGCAGCAATCGGAAATCAATATTTATCGGAGTAGAGAACGGTTATGCTATCGGTAAGGATATCAGGAATATAGAGCGTTTGGCCGATGATGGCGTCATTTATATAACGCTCTCTCATAATGGCAATAATGATATTTGTGATTCGGCAATAGGCAGCGTCGAACACAACGGGTTGAGTGATTTTGGGGAGCAGGCAGTTCGCTCGATGAACAGGCTGGGCGTGGCAATTGACGTTTCGCATACCTCCGAAAAAACATCTTTCGATGTACTTAATATCAGTAAGTTGCCGGTTATAGCCTCACATTCTGCGGTGAAAGCGCTTTGCGACCATCCGCGTAATATCTCGGATAAACTGATGAAGGCTATTGCCGATAAAGGCGGAGTAATTCAGGTATGCCTCTACGACAGGTTTCTGAAGTCCGAAGGCAAGGCGACGGTCAAAGATGCCGTCAATCATATCGACTATATTGTTCGCAAGGTCGGTATTAATCATGCAGGAATAGGCTCGGATTTCGACGGATGCGATTCGTCGGCAGGCTTGCGAGGTATCAACGAATTTCCGTTACTGACGGAGGAACTCCTGCTGCGAGGTTATGAGGACGAAGATATCTGCAAGATACTTGGCGGCAATTTTTGTAGAGTAATAGAGAAGATTCAATCTGAAAAAACATTATAGTTATGAGATACTTGGGATATACTCTGATTGGTTGTTTGCTGTTTGTCTGTTGCGGGCAGAAAACGGCTAAAGCGGGCGACAAAACGGCGACAACAACGACGTCGCCTGCAACAACAACTCCGTCTTCAACAACTACATCGCCTTCATCTGTTGAAAAACCTGCAGCTCCTGTTTTTGACGCCGACAGTGCGTACTCATATATTGAGCGGCAAGTGAATTTCGGCCCTCGTGTGCCGAACACTCCGGCTCATAAGGCTTGCGCCGATTATTTAGCTTCGACGCTCGCTCGTTTTGGGGCTAAGATATATGTTCAGGAGGCGAACTTGACGGCTTACAACGGCGACCGTCTGGAGGCTCGCAATATCATCGGCTCGTTTAATCCCGACGCGGCGAAGCGTATCCTGCTCTTCGCTCATTGGGACACCCGTCCGTATGCCGACCATGACGCTTCGACGGTCAATCACCGCAAGCCGATAGATGGCGCTGACGATGGGGGCAGTGGGGTAGGGGCGCTGCTGGAAATAGCTCGCCAGATTATGATTCTAAAGCTGCCTGAAACGCTTGGCGTAGATATTATTTTCTTTGACGCCGAAGACTACGGCACGCCGGAGTTTGTCAGCGACCACAAGCCGGATACATGGTGTCTTGGCTCTCAATTTTGGTCTAAAAACCCTCACGTGCCTGCTTACAAGGCCGATTTCGGAATATTATTTGATATGGTCGGCGCGCGTGGAGCGACTTTCTATAAGGAAACCAAGTCCGTGCGTTTTGCGAGCCGTTATGTTGAGATGGTCTGGGCGGCTGCTCGCGAACTCGGTTACGGCAAGTATTTTATTAATGCGCAGGGTGGGGAGATTATCGACGACCATCAGTACGTTATCACCGGTCGTCGCATCCCCTGCATCGACGTCATCAACTACAACCCACGCAGTGAGAGCGGTTTCGGCGCTCATTGGCATACTCTCAACGACAACATGCAAAACATCGACCGCCAGACCCTTC
>JAITNE010000084.1 GCA_031290635.1 Tannerella sp.
TAGTAACGGTATCGTCCGCCAGAGATACAAAGCAATCTCCCTTAGTAACGGTATCGTCCGCCAGAGATACAAAGCAATCTCCCTTAGTAACGGTATCGTCATTGCGAGGAACGAAGCAATCTCAATCAAAATAGGGAAAGCTTGAAAAAGTCTTAGCCAACGAATTATAAGCGTATAATTCCTTGAAAAAGTCTTAGAATACAAATTATAGAGTTATAATTCCTTGAAAATGTCTTAGAATACAAATTATAGAGTTATAATTCCTTGAAAAAGTCTTAGAATTCAAATTATTGAGCTATAATTCCTTGAAAATGTCTCAGGCAACAAATTATTGAGCTATAATTCCTTGAAAATGTCTCAGGCAACAAAATATTGAGTTATAATTTCATGAACGGAACCCGTTCAACAAAATATTGAGCTATAATTTCATGAACGGAACCCGTTCAACAAAATAACATAGTGTTATCGTCAAGAATCAGTAATTATCAATATCTAATTAAATATATAATCTTATGAACACGATGATTTTAGTGGAAAACCTCACTAAGAGGTACAGTAAAGCCGATTGTCCGGCTGTTGATGACGTCAGTTTCAGGGTGAATGAGGGAGAAATCTTTGCTTTCCTCGGTCCTAACGGCGCGGGGAAGACTACAACTATCTCTATCCTCACTACTACTTTGGCAAAAACCTCCGGACAAGTGCTTATAGCAGGCTTGGACGTCGAAAAACAGGCTAAAGAAGTGCGTATGAATGTGGGTATCATCTTTCAGAAGCCCAGCCTCGACATGAACCTCTCGGCTGAGGAGAATGTGCGCTTTCACGCATGTTTGTATGGCGTGTACGGCTACCGTCCGACCTTCAGGATGATGCCGCGTGCCTATCGAGAGCGTGTTATGGAGCTTGCGGAGGTCGTAGGCATTGAAGAGGCGATGTTTAAGCCCGTGAAGAAGCTTTCGGGTGGCATGCAACGCAAGCTCGAGATAATCCGCAGCCTTGTACATACGCCAAAAATCCTGTTTCTGGACGAGCCTACGCAGGGACTTGACGCTGTTTCGCGCCGCAGCCTCTGGAACTACCTTAACGGCGTGCGTCGGGAGATGGGCACGACCGTTTTCCTCACTACTCACTATATTGATGAGGCGGAGGGAGTCGATAACGTCTGCATCATCAATCATGGAAAGATAGTAGCCTGCTGTGCGCCGGACGACCTCAAACGGACGATTGAGTTTGACCCTTCGCCGCGAGTATGTCTGCCTACTTTGGAGGATGCTTATGTAGAATATCTGAATAAAACAAATGTATCAAATGAAAAAAACAGCAATAACAGGAGGAACAGCAATGGAAGACCGCAATCAAGCAGATTTGCCGGAAGATAAGGCGCAAGGAGAACATCTCAAGAGCTTTGGCTTGGGAGATAAGGTAACGGGCGACCTCAAAAAAGGATTTGTCCGCGAGCTGAACGCTACATTAACTGTTGTCGCACGTCGCGTGCTTCTGACAATGAAGTCGCCGGGCACGATGATAATGAGTCTGGCGATGCCCATAATAATGATGGGGATGATTGGAGGAAATCTGTCGCAAAACATGTCCGACGGACTTGAGTTTGACTTCGGAAGGTTTATGATGATAGGCATGATGGTCAACATGCTCTTTATGATGACCTCTCAAGGACTTGCAAGCCTCGTGGAAGACCGCGAAACCAACTTCACCCAGGAGATGATGATTGCACCCATCTCTCGATATTCGATTATCACAGGTACTATACTCGGCTCGGCTTTTATGGCGATACTGTCGATGTTCGGTACGATAGCGGTCGGGCTGATAATGGGGATACATCTAAGTGCGGGACAGATACTGACCGTCGTGGCGCTGTCTCCCCTGATATGTCTGGCGGCGGGCGCGTTTTCGATGCTGCTGATAGGCAGTATCAAAAACAAGACTGCGGCTAACATGTCGGTAATGTTTATCACCATGCCACAGATGTTTCTCTCAGGCGCGATAATACCGGTCGCCAATTCGAGCGGAATACTGCTCGTGCTCAACCGGCTGATGCCGATGACCTACTGCCTCGACCTTACCCGAGCCGTCATCTATGCCGGAACAGAAGAATATAGCCGCGTCGTGCTGTTCAACCCGGCTATAACCCTCGCCGAAATCATCATCCTGACAACCGTATTCCTGATAACCGGCACCATGATGTTCGCCCGCAGCGAAACACACAGGTGAAAGAGTGAATAACGAATAACTAATAACGAATAGTGAAAGTTAATTATTCATCATTCATAAAATATTCTTTCAAGACAGATGTCATCATAAGTAGATAACAATTTTAACACTACAGATAGAATGAGTACAATCATCAAAATCAAAAACCTCCGGCGAACATTTGAGGTCGGAAGCGAAAAAGTCCAAGCCCTCAAAGGCATAACCTTTGAAGTACGTGAAGGCGAGTTTATCAGCATAATGGGATCGAGCGGAAGCGGTAAATCAACACTTCTCAACATCCTCGGATGCCTGGATCGTCCTACCGAAGGCGAATACCTTATCGACAACATCCCCGTAAAAGACCGTTCGGACGATGAGCTGTCAACCATACGCAATCGAAAGATAGGTTTCGTCTTTCAGACCTACAACCTGCTGCCGAGAACTACCGCCCGTGAACAGGTGGAGCTTCCGCTGCTCTACAACAACGCGGTTTCGACCTCCGAGCGCCGCGAACGGTCTGTCTTTGCCCTCGAACAGGTAGGTCTCAAAGATCGCATGAACCATACGCCCAACCAACTGTCGGGCGGTCAACAACAACGTGTAGCCATAGCCCGCGCCTTAGTCAATGACCCCGTAATGCTACTCGCCGACGAAGCCACCGGCAACCTCGACACCCGTACATCCTACGAAATTATGACCCTGCTGCAAGAACTGCACTCTAAAGGCAAAAGTATTGTCTTCGTAACCCACGAACCTGACATTGCCGTCTTTACCGGACGAACTTTGATGCTTAACGACGGCAATATCGTCAAAGACCTGCCCGTACAGACCAAATCAGCCCGCGCCATGCTTGACGCACTGCCTGCAAAAGAAAGCTATTAACCGATAACGAAGAGTGAATAACTGATAACGAATAATAAACCGCCGTTCATTGTTTACTTATCACTGATTATTCACTATGCACTATTCACTATTCACTATTCACTATTCATTATTCACTATGCACTATTCACTATTCACTAAACAACTATGGAATTAAAGAATCTCATTAAACTTGCGTGGAAGGCATTATTGCTAAACAAGAAGCGCGCCATGCTCACCATGCTGGGCATCATCATCGGCATCTCGTCGGTAGTATTAATGGTCAGCTTAGGTCAAAGCTCGACAATATTCATCAAGAATCAGTTCTCAGGAATGGGCACCAATCTTATTATCATCAGCAACGTCCGCAAAGACGTTATGGGCGTAATGGTCGGCACTGAAAACATGAAAAACATGAAGCTCAAAGATGTGGAAGCCATCCGTAAACGGGCACGTAATATCTCAATGATATCGCCCTGCGTAACAGGCATGGATCAAATAGTGTACGGCTCGCACAATTACCCCGGCGTAATGATGGGAGGAAACGTTGATTACCTGAAAATCGGCAACTACACCATCGCGAAGGGACGCAGTTTTTCGATTCAGGAAGAAGAAACGGCTGCCAAAGTGTGCATGCTCGGTCAAACGGTGATCAACACCCTCTTTCCTAACGGCGAAAATCCTGTCGGCAAAGAAGTCCGCTTCGGCAAAATACCGATGACCGTCATCGGCGTCATCGCAGAGAAAGGTAAGAACATGACCGGCGATGATTACGACGACATCATCATAGCGCCCTACACCACAGTCCAAAAACGCCTGCTCAACATCGACTATATCCACATGATTATGGCTTCGGCAACCTCGGAAGAAACCGTCGAAACGGCGCTTGCCGAAGTGGAAACCATCATGCAACAGATGCATAAAATTAAACCTGACGGAGACGCTGATTTCGAAGTTGTTTCCTTGAAAGCAGCTCTTGCAATGCTGGATACCATAATGGCTGTGCTTTCGGCATTTCTTGTAACCATAGCCGCCATCTCGTTGATAGTCGGCGGCATCGGCATAATGAACATCATGTACGTAACCGTTACCGAACGGACTCGCGAAATCGGATTAAGGCGTTCGTTAGGAGCTAAAAACAAGGATATCCTCCGACAGTTCCTCTTTGAGAGCGCCATGCTAAGTCTTACGGGCGGAATTATCGGCATACTTGCAGGACTTGCGCTGTCTGCGCTGATATTGTTTATGCTTGACATGGGATTTATGATAAGTCTGGTCGCCGTAGCAGTATCATTCGCAGTGTGCGCGACAATCGGCATCTTCTTCGGCTGGTATCCCGCTAAAAAAGCAGCAGCCCTCGACCCGATAACAGCGTTGCGATATGAATAAAAAAAGTTTTCGCAGAGTTATTCAAGCAGTTTTTTGTACATTTGCAGAAAAAAATTACACTTATTGAATGAAGATATTATTTTTACCCAATTGGACAGTATCGGCAGATTCCATTACATCAGTAGATAAACGCAGGACTTCGGACAGATATTTCTTTTTCAAGCATTTCCCTGAAGAAACGACTGTTGATATAATTGACATCGCGAGCAATAACCCCTTGCACAAGATAGAAAAGAAGATTAAATTCTACATCGTGCAAGCGTTCCGGGCTTTCGGGAACGACAAGGGATATGACGTCGTTATATCGCATGGAGCGCAAAGCGGACTTGTCTATTCGCTGCTTAACGTGTTCAGAAGTCCGCGAAAAAGACCGCTGCATGTCATAATAGACGTAGGAGGCTTGAACGGATGGCGAACCAACAGGATAGAGACAGCTTTGATAAAGTTTGCACTCAAAAGCAAGCCGGCATTTATCTGTCATGCATCCATTCAGATGGAGCAGTACGGATTGATATATCAGAATGTTATCAAGCAGGCTCGATTTATCCGTTTCGGCATAGATATGGAAGAGTTTCATCATCCGGATTGCCCTGTAGAGAACTATGTATTGTCTTTCGGTTACGGAGCGCGGGATTATGATACTCTTATCCGGGCATGGGGGCAGATAGATACCGACGCCAAACTGTATATAATAGGAACATGCAATCTAAAGATCCCTCCGGACGTCATCCTCCTGCCAAAGACGGATATCGACACGCTCAATCAATACATAGCAAAGAGTTTGTTTGTAGCGCTTCCGTTGAGCTATCGCAAACACTCTTACGGTCAGACAAGTTTCCTGCAATCAATGGCTTTAGGTAAACCGGTTATAGTAACCAAAACGCCCGGCAGCGTCGATTATCTTATAGAAGGCGAAGGAGCTTACTTTGTTGAGCCTTTCGACGTCAACGATTTGCGCGACAAAATCAACTGTCTGCTCGGCAATCCCGAATTAATTAAAGAACAGGGAAAGAAGGCGGCAGAATATGTACGCAGAGAAATGAACGAAGCAAAAATGGCTATGGAGATATATCGGGCGATACGGGAATTTGCGATAAACAGATAGTTATACATTCAGTGTTGTAACACCTTTGTATCCGGCAAGTGTTGCGTAATACGGGAAGGCGGAAGTATATATTTCCGAAGCCTTTATCATATAGATGCGTTCGGCGTTACTAATCATATAAAAGTCAATGAAGGTTTTAGTTACGACGTCCTTGTCATGCTCAAAAGAAATGTGTCCTGTCTTGCCGTCTAAAACATAAACAGGCAACTCTCCAACTCGACTCAGAAATACTCTGCTGTCGGAAAACACAACTATCTTCTTCCCTTTATTGTCATTGATAACTCTTTTAATGCCGTCGAGACATCTGTTTATCAAGTTTTCTTTTTTGTCTTCGGAAAGAACATTAAATTGATTTTCTTCAAAACGTTCAAGGGCATTAACAAACCTCAAATGAACGGCAATGTAGTCGTTTTGCTTAAATCCGCTTTCTTCGATAATGCGGCCGAGAAAGTCTTTAGGGATAAACAGCCGGTTAAACAGATTACCCCAAATCAGCCTGTAATTATCAATATGATTCGTTTCTAAAATATCATAACCGATATAACTGTAAACGTGATATTGTTTAATTGCTTTATTCAATCGCGGGATTTTGCCGCCGCCGTTATAGGGAATAACCCTTGAGTTTCGCAGACTGAAACTCAAGTCTGTCCAATCGGCTTTCCAGTCGTAATCATTGATATCCAAATAATCATCTAACTTAAACGGACTGTCGAAGATGATCTTAAAATCAAATCCATTTTGAAGCGCTATGTAGAAACATCCGACAATCGCCTTGTATCTATCGCATAAGCCGGGATGACTGATGTGCGGATCGATAATGAAATAAAGCGTATTGCCGAGAATTGTCCTGTCTTTCTTAAACGAATAATGTTTCAAGTAATATTTGCAGCTCTTCATAAAATATCTCCCGTTGTTTACATGAGTCTGAAAATATCTTTTGTAATACCTGTTAGCCCTTAAACAGCTTTTGATTTTTTCTGAAATTACCATTCTCGAATATATTTATTGACCGCAAAAGTACAAAATATTTCAGAAATATCACCTTATGGATTTCTATCCGACTAAAAACAATAAACACAGCTCTTCTGCGTTCAATTTACTATGAACTACTCATTTGATATTTTCGACACTTGCCTGATTCGCGCCTGCGGAATGCCTCGGATGGTGTTTTCGTTGACGGCTCAAAGGATTAATCCTGACAGCGCTTTCGTTGCCGACTTTTGCAATCGTCGCGTCAAGGTCGAAGCTGAGACCATAAAGGCTTTGAAAAAGGAAGCCGTTACTCTTAGCGAGATATACGACCGTTTAGATACTTGCAACTGCGGCATAAGCAGCCGGAAAGCGATGGAAATGGAGATGTCCGTCGAAGAGGAAATGCTGTTGCCGGTACGCTCGACGCTTGATAGGATAGAAACGCTGCGTAACGACGGCAATAAAGATAATGATAAAGACAGCCACAGCGACGGGATACATATAATCTTTATTTCCGACATGTATCTGCCGACAGAGTTTCTGCAAAAAGTATTGCAAAGATGGGGATTTTGGCAGGAGGGCGACCGTATTTTTGTTTCGGGTGATTGTGGAGCGACCAAGCGCACCGGACAGCTGTTTCGCCATGTAGCAAAGGCGTTGAACATCTCCTTCCGGACGTGGAAGCACTTCGGAGATAATCCCCGCAGCGATATTAAGATACCCCGCAGGTTAGGTATCAAGACAGAGAGAATCAAACTCGACTATTCGCGCTACGAAAAACAATGGCTCAGGGACGCATCCCTGTCGTTTGACGGCGAGATGTGCCGCTACATGGCAGGCGTAAGTCGTGCCGTAAGGTTTATCAACAGCAAGGACGAGCGGGTCGGCATAGCTGCTGACGTGATAGCGTCGGCTTACATTCCTTTTGTGTTTCATATTTTCAATCATGCGCGTCAACAAGGATTTACGCATCTGTTTTTCACGGCTCGCGACAGCAGGTTGTTCTATCAAATAGCGCAGCGTATCTCTCACTTGTACCCCGAAATACGGCTGTCGTATATCTTTATGTCGAGGCGGGCGTTGTGGCTGCCTTCGCTCTATGATTGCGAGCCGGAAGCTTTCCTGACGCTCGGACGATTACAGCACTACAGTCCGTATCGACTGCTTACAAGGATGTTTGATGTGCCCGACGAACTGTTTTTGAAGTACGCCGACGCCTGCAAGTACGCTGCCGACGGCAATGCCGGTTTGTTGAAGCAGCAGCTTTCCGACAAGTCATTACCCGCTTTCATGCAACTGTTGCAGACGCCCGAAATCAGGGAACATATCCGCCGGCAATCGGCTGCGGCAAGAACTATGCTTCTTCGGTATTTACGGCAGGAACAAACGCTTGATAACAGCGCTCATGCTGCTATTGTCGATTTGGGATGGGGAGGGAGCTGCCGTTTTGCGCTTAACAAAATCCTGACACGCGAAGGCTATGCACCCATCTACACGTATTATTTTGGCGTAAGCGAAGAAAACACTGCGTATAGCTCCCAAAACAGATATAACAGCATGATGGTTCTGGAAAAGCGCACCCATTTCATACCTGTCTTTGAACAGTATTTTTCCATCACCACGCAGTCGTCAACTGTTGGCTATGCTGCCGACGGTATCGCCATACGACCTGTTTTTGAAGAAGAAGATACTGCGAAGTTCGGGGAGCTGTGCGCAATCAATACGGACTGCGTGTTGTCGGCGGTAGATTTGTTGCTGAAGTTTCCCGATGTAGGCGGCAGAATCAGGTATGCCGTCCGGCAATGCGGTTTAAGTGCGATAGAGATGTTCTTCAAATATCCATCCCGTCGGGAAGTGGAAGTATTTCAAGGCAAAACCGTAAATGATATAGATGATGCTTACGGCTTTGTTTATCCTCATATCTTGAGAGCTGTGCTGGGTCGCTTTTTCGGTTACGGTTATACTAAAATATTCTGGATAAGCGGCTCAATCCTCGCGTCCTTTCCATTGTTCGGCAAGCTGTATTGCAAAATGCTGTACTGCTGCCTGGGAAACAAATATTACAAACGTTTGAAGACCGCAGTCAGCCGTTCTGCCGAAATCATCCTCCGTAATTAATAATCATCCCCCGAAATCATCCCCCAAAATCATCCCTTCTACAATAATCATATCTTTTCTGCGTTTCAAATACTATAAAACGAAAAACGATTTATGGAGAACAAAGATAATATAAGTTTGAAAGGTCTCGTCGTAAGAGGCCTGCGCAACTGGAAACTGTTCGCAGCGGCATTTGTGGCGTCGCTCGTGGCTGCTACTCTTTATCTGACGCTGACGCCGGTAACCTACAAGTTCGCGTCGGCCGTTCAGATACAGACCGAAAGCTCTTCGGGAATGGGCGGGTTCGGAATGGGCGAAGCCGCAGGGTTAATGAAATCCTTCGGCATAGGAGGAAACTCCGGTACGGTCAGTCTGGAAGACGAGATGAGCATCATGGCCTCTAACCGCATGTTGCGGAAGATGATTCTTGAACTCGGCGTCAACGTTACCTATTCCAAACCCTTTTCGTTCTACAACATGTATGACGACTCGCCCCTCCGGTTGACGGCCGACTCTGCAACCATGTCGCAGCTCGACGCGGAGCTTCGATTTAAGGTTACCGTTGCCCGAAACAGCATCAACATTAAATCCGAAGACCTCGATGTAACATTTGGCTCGTTGCCCGGAACACTCATCGTCGGCGACCGGCTTTTTACGCTCGACTTCACCGGCGCGCCTTCGCCCCCCAAGCCCTACAGGATCAACATCCGCTGCCTGCCGCCGAGCTGGATGGCCGAAGCGATAGGTTCCAACATCGCTATAGAAGAGTTGTCGAAGTCATCCAACGTTCTGCTGATAACTTGCAGCGATCATTCAAAGAATCGCGGCAAAGACATGCTCAACACGCTTTCCCGCAAGTATAATGAAGATACCAAATCGTACAGTGACGTAGAAGACCGGAAGACTCTGGCTTTTGTGAACACAAGGATAGACGACGTCCTGGCCGACCTGAACGGTATCGAGCTGGAGATTCAGGCTTTCAAGAGCAAGCACGACATAACTTTGATTGAAGCCGACGTAGCCATGTATGCCGAGGGACTGCAGGGTATTCAGAAGGCTGTTGTCGAAGCCGAAACGGAGTCGCGGATGCTCGACATGCTCGACGAATACGTCAACGACCCTGCAAACGCCGACAAGGTCATCCCTTCATTACTGACTACCACGCAGGGCGAAAAAGCCGGCGCCATCTCCGATTACAACGAAACATTGATGGAGCGCGACCGGCTGCTTAAAAATTCATCCCCCACGCATCCGCTCTATTTAGACTTGAAGAGCAAGGTCGAAGCGATGAGGGAAGGCATTAAAGTGATGATTGCCAATTCGCACAAGACATACAACCGTTTGCTTGCCGACCTCAAGACTAAAGAGCGGACGATTCTCTCGCAAAGACGTGCAGTGCCCGAGATGGAGTATAACTACGTCATTCAAAAGCGCAATCAGGAGATATTGCAGGGCATCTATCTGCTGCTGCTTCAAAAACAGCAGGAAACCCTTATTTCCATAGGCGACAACAAAGACAGAGCAAGGATAATAGAGCCTGCCTACGCCTTGAAACAGCGGCAGAACCCCCGCAAGCTCTATGCCGCAGTCGGCATTCTGGTGATGACTCTGCTTTTGCCGATAGGCGTCCTTATAGGCAAGGATTTAACAGCCTCTCTCAAGCATGAGTACTACGAAAGCTATTTCAGAGATATGGAAGAGAATCTTTAGCCGAAGACAGCCATGTCGGAAGAGCGCAACAGAAAATTTATCAAGGACATATTCATCTACGGCTTGGGCAACATCAGCGCCAAGCTGGTAACCTTCGCCATCTTCCCACTGTACACCTTTTATATCCTGCCCGACAGTCTGGGCTACTTCAACCTCGTCTTCGCCACCATCCTTTTGTTGATGCCGCTGGTAAACCTGCAACTGCGCGAAGGCATATTCCGGTTTCTTATCGACAACAGGGACGCGGAAAGCCGCAGCCAGGTCATCAGCCAGTCCTTCCGGATGATTGCAATCGCCATGCTTGTAGCTGCGGCGCTGTTCGTACCGCTGTCGATACTGATAAAAATCCGTTGCAGCTATTACATCTTCCTCCTGCTGCTGACGATGGGCTTGCACGAGGTTTACACGCAGACGGTACGGGGTCTGGGACACACCGGACTGTTTGTCGTCTGCGGAATAATCACTTCCTTTATGATACTGCTCTTCAGCATACTGTTTGTAACAGTTCTGAGATGGGACATTGAAGGCGTATTTCTGACAAACATCCTGGCGCGGCTTGCCGTAATCGGTTTCATCGAGCTGAAGCTATCCGTCATACGCAATCATCTGAAGATAAAAACCGCCGGCAAACAGCTCGCCCGTCAGTTGCTGCGCTACAGTCTGCCGCTGATAGTAACCTCAACCGCTCTCTGGATGATAATAAACTCAAACAACTACTTCATAAAGCACTTCCTGGGCTGGGAAGCAAACGGCCTGTTTGCGGTAGCATTCCGGTTTGCGGTCGTGATAGATACCCTTTCGAGCGTCATCTTTCAGGCATGGCAGGAGACGAGCGTGCTGCAGGTGGACGCCCGCGACAGAGACAAATATTACTCCTCCATGATCAACTCATACCTTCTGCTGCTTACGGCGCTCGTCATCACGCTGTCCCTGGCGTTGAAAATATGCTATCCGCTTATCGTTGAAAGCAAATATCTCGTCAGCATCCGCTACGTATATCCCCTGGGACTTGCCCAGATATGGTTTGCACTGATGTACTTCCTGACGGCAATCTTTCAGGCCGGAAAAAACACTCTGAAAATACTGTACATAACCGTCCCGTGCGCCGCAGCGAGCCTCGTCATCAACTATTTCCTGATAACCGGCTACGGTCTGACGGGCGTAGCGACAGCCTACGGTCTGTCGGCGTTTATCCTCTTCGTATCATATTATCTGTCGATACGCAAAACGATGAACATCACCCTCGACTATCCCCGCTTAATCATGTTTGCAGTTATACTGACCCTCGGAGGAACAGTCTTCTACAACACCGACAATATCCTGTACATAACAGCATTCTGGCTCTCCGCCATGACCAGTCTGTATCTTGTTTTACCAAAACGGATGAAGAAATTTTCCATTCACTGACA
>JAITNE010000093.1 GCA_031290635.1 Tannerella sp.
TGATAGCCGTCATAACGTTTCTTCATTTCGGCAAGAGCCGCGTCGAAAGTCATATTTTGTCTTTTTGCCAAAGCATTTATTTCCGGTTTAAAAATCCGTATCAGTTCCTCTTCCGTGATGCCGCAGATTGCCGCGTAGTCCTCATCCATACTTATGTCGGTCAGGAAATTCAGGTCGCTGAAAATCCCTAACTTGGAGAATTTTGTTACACCCGTAAGCATTACAAAACGGGTATTGGCGTCGTTGCTTTTAAGGATGCCGTAGAAGCCTTTCAGCAGGTCGCGCATCTGATCGTTCAATGCTTCGTCCTCCAAAGTATTGACCAGAGGTTTGTCGTACTCGTCTATCAAAACGACAACTTTCTGCTTCGATACTTCGCATGCACGGAGGATAAGATGTTTGAAACGCAGCGCAAGGGTCGTGTCCTTTGCATTCAGTCCCCAATCTTTCTCATATATCGACAAAATGTCGTCAAGCACGGCTTCGAGCTTCGTTATAGATGTGTAGGATTCCTGTTTCAGGTCGATGTAGATGACCGGATACACCGTCCAGTCCTGTTCGAGGTCGGCAATGGCAAGTCCCTCGAAAAGGTCTTTCTTGCCGAGAAAGTAGGCTTGCAGGGTCGAGAGCAGAAGGCTCTTGCCGAAGCGGCGCGGGCGACCCAGAAAGTACTGCCAGCCTTCGTTCGCTAATTTATAGACGAAGGCCGTCTTATCTACATAGAGGCATCCTCCTGTCCGCAATTTCTCAAAATCCTGTATGCCAAGCGGCAATTTTCTTAGTTTGTTGTCCATAAGCAAGTATTTTATGCTGCAAAGGTAATGAAAAATCTTTGATTTCCGAGTATGTTAGCCTGACGGATGGTTTTGTTGTTACAACAAAAGGGCAAATCCAACTTGAATTCATGCTTTTGTGTCCACACAGAAGTCCAAATCCAACTGAATTCATGCTTATGTGTCCACACAGAAGTCCAAATCCAACTGAATTCATACTTATGTGTCCACACAAAAGGGCAAATCCAACTTGAATTCATGCTTTTGTGTGAACACAGAAGGGCAAAATCACTCGGCTTTCAGGGGTTGTGGCGCTATGTAGGGTTGTTTGAAGGTGATGTTGTTGTCGCGGGTTATTTCAAGTTCTTCAAACAGCAGGGCTTCAGGTACGATGTAGGTCGTTAAGACGCCAAAGTTATAGCAGCTGTAGAAAAAGTCCTTGTCGGATGCGCCCAGAACTCGCTTGAACGACTTCATGTTAAGGTCGGGGTATGTAACTCCTCTGACTAGTTCTTCGTGACCGTCCGACAAATATACTCTGTAAACTTCGTCCGGCGTACCGTCAGGTTTCAGATAGCGTATGATGTAGGCGTATTCCAAATCTTCTTCCCTGGCGGCGTCCAGGAGTTTCTTCTTCAGTTCCGCATGACTGAAGGTGTTGTTGGAGCTTAGGAGGATGTTGCCGGGTACAGTCCTGATAGAGTGTGAATGGAAACTGAATCTTGCGTGTCCGTTGCTGTGTTGGAATTTTTTGGTCGGCGTCCGTCCGTTGAGCATGTTCTTCAACACGCCGTTCTCGACCAGATACAGTTCTTTGTCGGGAACTACTCCGTCATCATCTACCGGAAAATATCCTTCGAGCTTGTGTCCTTTATATGTTTCGGCGCCCGACAGGGATTTAATCGACAGACTGCGTGAAACAAGTTTCTTGTCTTTTATGGTCTCAATGCTGTTGCCTCCGCCCTGTTGGCCTATCGGCTTGCGGCTTGCTATCAAAGAATTATTAGTGAAGAAGTATTGTTGAAACGTTTCGGCTACCGCTATGCCTTCAAACATGACCGGCCCGCTGTATGCTTCATTAATAATGGGGGCGTTGCGCAGTTTCAGGAGGTTGTTAATTATGATTTCGCATGAATCGGTAAAGGTTTTGAGGCTGGGCATGTCCTTGAAGTCCGAGCGTTCGATGTACAGATTGCGACTCAGCTCCTGACCGTCGTCCGTCATCGTATTAAAATACAGATGTACCATGTGATACGAGTGGGGGACGGCTATTTGCGTGCCTTCGGTGTTGCAGGTATATGACATCACGTTTCTTACCAGAATGTTTACTCTGGAAGCGGTTATGTCGGGGTATTTGTTAGTGATTTCGGATGCTTTGCGGGCATAATCGTTCCAGTAATCCTTGTCGAGATTGGTTTTCATCGGCGGCAAGAGGATGTTCACCGGCGGAGTTTGTTCCATATCGGGCAGGGCGGCTTCTTCGGCGTCAAGTTGTTGCTGGGCTTTGGCTGCCTGTTTAGCTTCGTAGGCTTCGGCGGCGTTTTTGTAAAGGCGGTCCATGTCTTCCCAGATGGAGATGGCTATGCCTTTGGCGTCGTCGTCCATGCTGACGTCCTGTACCGACATGAAGTTGCCGAAGTTGGAGTTGTTGCTGACGTAATCGCCGACAAAAAACTTCGACAATCCTGCTCTGTAGTTATTGTCGCGTGTATAAACCAAGGCTCCGGCTGTGGCCGAGATGCTTGTTATTTTGATGTCTGCTACGGTGTAGCTTATCAGGAACGGCGGTCGCAGGTTGTTGAGCTTCAATTCCGATTTGCTTCTGTCTATTTCGCTTTTCACGGCCGAAAGGATGAAGTTTTGCTGGGCTGAAGCCGTCAGGCTTACTGCCAGCAGCATTATGATAATATTATATTTTACTCGCATAGTCGTAATGTTTTATGATTATTGAATTTATGGTCTTTCAAGGATTGGAGGTTGGGTTTGTGATTTCGATTTCTTTTGTGTTTCGATCATCTTGATGTAGAGGGTCGGCGATACGCAGGAGACGGGCAGCGAGCCTGATTCGGCGCCGCAGTATCCGTTGAATGCGCCGTGGTCGTCGCCGCAGGCTGCTACTTGCGAGAATATCGACAGGGGCGTGCCTACAAGGTCAACGCCTCGCACTAATTCGTCGGGACGTCCGTCGGCAAATATCTTGTAAACTATCAGCGGCGTAACGTTGAATGCGTTCGGCATGTATCGGCCGGTGGTAGTGAATCCGCCGGAAACCTTGTCGAACAGGTATCCGTATTCTTTCTGCTCCTGTTTAAGCTGGTCGGTAAGCAGCTTGCGGAGTTCCTTGGATGATTTCGGCTGACTTGATACGATAATCATGTTTGATTGACGGGTTACGTTGTCGGCCTGGATTACTGCGCGTCCGTGTCCGTTTGAGTTCGGGAAACCTTCTATCGGTACGCGGCTTGTCAGAAAGGCGTTGAGGACGCCGTCTTTTACTATATCGACCCGCTGACCGCGTACGCCTTCGTCATCAAAAACGTAATATCCGTTTAGAGGGATGCCTTTGTAGTATTTAAGCTGTGAATCGTAGAAGATTGAAATGTCTTTCGGAAGAACGGATTGTCCTAACTTCTTCTTGAATGTCTGTGCATCGGAATCTTTCTTCAGCCGTGCGCCTTCGACTCTGTGTCCGAAGATTTCGTGGAAGAATACTCCGGCGGCTTCGGCGGTCATCAGCGCCGGTCCTGAATACGACTCGACTACGGATGCCTTCCGCAGTTTTGAGAGCATGGCGCTCATCTCTCCGGCGTCTTTGATTACCTGCTCGTCCGACGGAAAGTCTTTGATTTCCTTGGCGTAATAGCTTTGATACAATGGTAGCGACATGCCGTCTTCGGCAACCGTTTGGATGTCTATCATCAGCCGGTAAGCGTAGGCGTTCTCGACTATTTCGCTGCCTTCGGTATCAACAAAATATTTCCTTACCAACTCGATGCTGATGCCGGCATTGCCCGAAAGGACGTCTTTGTTGTCGTTAAAAACAGCGCTGTATTTCTTCAGCTTTTTAGTCCATTCGGCCGCATCAAACTTCATATCTTTAAGCGGCTTGACCGGCTCAAAGTATTTTTCGGCTTTCTCTTTCGAGAAATCGTTTGATTTGTCTTCGGCTTCAACCTTGACGGCCACGTTAGCCTTCACGTTGTCGAACTGCTTGATTGCGTCTTTATAGACTTCGTCGGTAACTCTCCACACGTCGGTTCGTATGGAGATGGAATTGTCGTCAAGCGCTATTGAGTTAGCACCGGGCGCAACCCATCCGGAATTACTGCCTCGCAGTTCGCGCGTATTGTCCAACTCGTAGCTGCCGACGTGAATATCTACGTTAAATATTCGCTCGTGCCTCGGAAACGAACCGACCAAGTTGCCAAAGGAGGTTCTGATATTGTGCGACTGGACGTCGTGCACGCGATAGCTCATGTAATAAGCCGGCACAGGTCGTGATTTAAACTCGGTAAAGTTCCTGTTTAACTCACCTTTCAGGATGTCTGTAAGTTTATCCTGAGCAAAGGTCATCTGCGCAATGCAGACAAACAACATTAATAATTTCAACTTCTTGTTCATAGTAATATAGTTTAGAATTTCCGCAAATATACGGAAAATTTATTTGATGGCGGAGGATTCGACTTGGGATTATCTCCAATATGATTCATATTAATAAGAAACCGGCCGGATTGCTAACAATATCATTGATATTAATAAGCATCCGGCCGGATTGTGGATGATTTTGCTTGTCGAGCTTAGTAATTACTAATTTCTAATTTCTAATTTCTAATTCAACCTCTGCTTCGCGGATGATTTTGTCGCTTGTTTTGTCGTAATCGAGGCTTACCTCGTCGCCTTGTTTGACTTCTTCACGGATGATGATGTCAGCCAGCTCGTCTTCGACATATTTTTGGATAGCTCGCTTCATCGGACGAGCGCCATACTGCGCATCGTAGCCTTTGGAGGCAATAAATTCGCGTATCCGGTCGGTTAATTTGACCTTGTAGCCGCTTTCGCCTATACGATTAATCACGGTTTTCAACTCTATGTCGATGATTTTGTTGATGGATTCTTTTTCGAGCTGGTCGAAGATAACTATATCGTCCACGCGGTTGATAAATTCGGGCGAAAAAGTCTTGTTGAGAGCCTTTTTGATAACGCTTTGAGCTACCTCGCGGTCTGTCTGCTCACTGTTTCCGGGGTGGAAACCTATGCCGCGACCGAAATCCTTCAACTGACGAGTGCCGATATTGGAAGTCATTATCAGGATAGTGTTCTTGAAATTTATTTTACGTCCGAGGCTGTCGGTCAGATGTCCTTCGTCGAGCACCTGTAGCAGCAGATTGAACACGTCCGGATGAGCTTTTTCCATCTCGTCGAGCAGGACGATAGAGTAGGGGTGACGGCGCACTTTTTCGGTCAGCTGACCTCCGTCTTCATAGCCCACATACCCCGGAGGAGCGCCTATAAGCCGCGACACGGCAAACTTTTCGAGATACTCGCTCATATCTATGCGGATAAGCGATTCCGGCGAACCGAACATGAATTCGGCCAGCACCTTGGTGAGATATGTCTTGCCAACGCCTGTAGGCCCTAAGAACATAAATGTGCCTATCGGCTTGTTGGGGTCTTTGAGACCTATACGATTGCGCTGAATAGCTTTTACAATCTTATGAACAGCGTCATTCTGACCTATAACTTTATTTTTAAGAATGTCTTCCATTTCGAGCAGACGCAAGTTCTCCGACTTGGCTATACGCTGCACCGGTACGCCCGACATCATCGCAACGACCTCTGCAACCTTTTCTTCATTGACCGTCTCGCGATGTTCCTGCATCTTCTGATTCCATTCGTCCTTGGCGGCTTCAAATTCTGCAATCAGATTGCGTTCCTTGTCGCGATAGCCGACTGCCAACTCGAAGTTCTGCACCTTGACGGCAGACTGTTTTTCTTCCTTGATGATCTCTATCTGCTTCTCCAAGTCCTCGATATACTGCGGTACAACGATGTTTGAGATGTGCATCCGCGAACCGGCTTCGTCCAAAGCATCTATGGCTTTGTCGGGGAAATTGCGGTCGTTGATATAGCGGTCTGTCAGTTTGACACACGCTTCAAGAGCCTCGTCGGTATAGTGAGTATTGTGGTGATCTTCGTAACGCTCTTTTATATTATGTAGAATCTGCAATGTTTCATCAGCCGTCGTAGGGTCAACGATGACCTTCTGAAAACGCCGTTCCAGAGCGCCGTCTTTCTCAATACTGTTGCGATATTCGTTGAGAGTAGTAGCGCCGACGCACTGTATCTCGCCCCGCGCCAGAGCAGGCTTGAGTATGTTAGCTGCATCCATGGAACCGGACGCCGAGCCTGCACCCACCATAGTATGTATCTCGTCGATAAACAGAATGATGTTTGTGTTCTTGGCCATCTCGTTGATGACTGACTTGATGCGTTCCTCGAACTGTCCGCGATACTTGGTGCCTGCGACCAAAGCTGCCAGATCAAGGCTTACTACCCGTTTATTGAACAGCGAGCGCGAAATCTTGTGTTGCATAATCCTCTGCGCCAGCCCTTCGACAATGGCCGATTTGCCTACGCCCGGCTCGCCGATAAGCACGGGATTGTTTTTCTTGCGACGACTTAGTATCTGCGCCAGCCGCTCTATCTCTTTCTCTCGACCGACAATAGGGTCAAGCCGCCCTTCGGCAGCTGCTTTGGTCATATCGAAACCGAAAGCGTCGATAGTCGGAGTATCCGCATTAGTAGCTTTAGTAGCCTGCTGCTTGACGCTTCCGCTCGTCTTGGCTTCGCTTTTGGGTTGAGTCTGCCTGGTCGATTCTTCCTCGTCTTCATCCTCATCATCTTCTTCGTCCTCAGTATAACCGCTTGTAATCAGTGGCACGCAGCCTGTGGCTTGCGCTATTTGATTATAAAACTCTACGTAAGTAATGCCCATCGACTCAAGATATTCGGTTATGGTATTGAGTTTGTTTTTCAACACCGAGAGTATCAGATGCTCGGTACCGGTCTGAGAACTTTTCATCTGAAACGATTCGAGCGTACTCAACTTCAATGTCTGCTCGGCCGAAGCGCTTATTTCTATATCGTTAATCGACATGACGTCGCCGCTATCGTTATCATTGCACAGATTGCGTTCAATAACCTTTTTCAGTTCCATAAGATCTACGTCCATGTCGCGCAATATCCGGCAGGCCTTACCCTCGCCGTCGCGCAGCACCCCAAGCACAAGATGTTCGGTCTCGATTATATGATTCTGCAGCCTCGAAGCCTCTTCCCGACTGTATTCAATCACCTCGCTCAACCTCTTTGTATAATTATTCTTTATCATAAAGCAATTTTATATTATTATTATAACGACGATATTACAAAAATCGTGCCGTAAAGATAATAATTATTTTAACTTGATAATTTCGCTGCCGGCAAGCAGGAAAGCGCCTGTGCCGTACACTTCCCAACTATCGGCGCTGAAATTACGACGCGGGTCGGCGCCTACAGGTTGTACCCAACCTACACGACCTTCTTCGTTGACGCATTTATTGAGCGCTATCCACGCTTTCTCGGCTGCCGGACGATAAGTCGCCGCATCGAGAATACCGTTGTTGACGCCCCAGGCTAAAGCGTAGCAGAAGAAGCCCGAACCGCTTACTTCGCCGCCGGGGTATGCTTCAGGATCTAAGAGGCTTGCTCGCCAAAGGCCGTCTTCTTGTTGTATCTCAACAATACGGGCGCTCATTTCCTTATATAATGATTCATAGAAAGGGCGATTGGGATAGTTGGCAGGCAGTTCTTGCAGGAGGCGAACCAGACCGCCCATAACCCAGCCGTTGCCTCGCGACCAAAATATCAGTTTGCCGTTTTGCTCGTATCTGTCGGTAGTGTCGCCCTTGACGACATAGTTAAGGTCGCGTGCAAACAGATGTTCCTGCTTGTTGTAGAGCAGGTCGTAGCACTCGCGATAATAAACGTCCATTGAATCGATATAACTATTGTCGCCGATTGTCCTACTCAGTTTGACGAGCGCCGGAGGTCCCATGAAAAGGGCGTCGCACCACCACCATTTGATGACCTGTACGCCTCGATATGGATACGGGTTGGCAAGAAATTTACTGATTGAATCTATCGTAGGCTGTAGCAGTTCAGCGTCCTGTTTCAATTTTCCCGAGCGATACAAGTCAAGATAAGTCTGACAAATAACATGATCATCGGCATGAAACCATCGACCTCCGGGCTGCCACTTGTTTGAATCGCTCGCCATGGCAATCATTGAGTTGTATAGTTGTTCGGACTCGGTTGTTTTCCATGCGGCAAACACGCCGGCATAGAACGCGCCGTTTGTCCAGTCGTTCTGAACGTGAAGGGGATGTGCGACCTGCCATTCGGCCGTTTTGTTCAGCATTTCCTTGATATACGAAGCGTCAAAAACATCTACGCTCTTATCTGTTTTCGTCTTACAAGAGGTGCAGAAAAAAACTGTTATCACAAGACATGAAATAAAACTTTTGATACTCATAATCATATATTTTGAAGGATTAGTATTTAGCTACTTGCAATATTTTCTTTGGTATTTCGGTGTTGTCAATCTTTTGAGTAAAAAGGTTGGCGCCGACTCCGATAGCGAAGACGGGTACATAGCCGGCTGAATGTGAGGTTGTAGCCCATCCTACACGCGCTATATCGTTCAGCACTTGCTTGGCTTTGGCGGCAAGCTGTGAGTTCTGCGAATAAAGGTTTTCGTCCTTTAAGTCGCTGTTTTTAGCGATTGTAGCTTCATAAGTATCTCGCAGGATTTTTTCGTTTTCCCAATTGACAGGTACATCGCGCCAGAAACCCATAGCTTCTGTCAATAAGGCTTTGACGTCGTTCCATGATGGTTTGCCGTTCTTCGATTTTACTAATTCGTTGATGAGTTTGGTCAGTTCTTCCTGCGACTGTTTCTGATACTGTAAGTATTTGAGATTCAAGCTACCTCTACCTACCGTAACACCACCCGTATCATGGTCGGCCGAGATAACAATCAGCGTCTCGTTAGGATGCTTTTTATAGAACTCGAAAGCCACCTTGATAGCTTCATCCATATCAATCACTTCATGAATAACCGACGCCAAATCGTTGCCGTGACCTGACCAGTCGATTTTTCCGCCTTCGAGCATCACGAAAAATCCCTTTTTATTGTCTTTCATCAGGACTTCGATAGCTGCCTCTGTTATCTGCTTTAGCGTGAGAGCATTTGCATCGCGGTCGATAGCCGACGGCAGTTCGTTGGCATTTTCCCAATCCTTTTGCAGCAAAACGATTTTGCCTGCTTTGGAAGCGCCGGACTTGAAATCGTCATAGCCATGAAATATCGTATAACCGGCCGCTTCAATCTGCGGATATATATCCGGCGCTTTCGACTTGTCGTAGAGCGCATCACGGTTATAAAAACTGCCGCCTGCAAAGAAGTCAAAGTTCGATTTAATAAGGTCTTGCGATAACTCATAGTACATATTGCGGTTTTTCTGATGACCGTAAAACGATGCCGGAGTAGCATGATTGATAGGCACTGTTGACGCTATACCAACCTTTTTGCCTGCCTTTTTGGCTTTCTCGGCTATGGTTTCAATAGACTGATTATCAGGATCGATACCTATATAACCGTTGTTTGTTTTACGTCCGGTAGCCAAGGCTGTACCGCTAGCTGCCGAATCGGTAACATCGTTATCTGCCGAAAAGGTAGTAACTAACGATGCTGAAGGGAACTGCGTCATCTGCAATGAGGCCGAGCCGCGCTCGCCATTGAGGGCTGACAAATAAACTTCGGTGGCGTTGATTTGGTTGACTCCCATGCCGTCGCCGATAAAAAAGAATACATATTTAGCTTGTCCGAACAATGCTTGTGAACAGGTAAATACGACTAAAAGAACTGTAATTAAGTAAATCTTTCTCATAAGAAATAAGTTATTATGTTGTAAAAAAATCGCCACAAAGATACTAAATGTTTTGAAACAAACAATTTTTTTGTATCTTTGTAGCATGATTGAGCGTATTTATATACTTGAAAACGTTGACCCGCTTACGTTTTACGGCGTCAATAACTCTCATCTGCAACTTGTTAAGAATCTCTTCCCCAAGCTGCGGATAGTAGCTCGCGGCAATGTGATGAAAGTCATCGGCGATGAGGATGAATCGGAAAATTTCCTCCGCAAAATACGCGAGATAGAGAAGTATTGCGAATCGTTCAACAGTATAACTGAGGATGTGATTATCGGCATAGTTCGTGGCGAGAAGATAGAGATTGAGAAACAAGACAATATCATTATTTATGGCATGAACGGCAAGGTTATAACAGCGCGCTCGGAAAATCAGCAGAAGTTGGTCAAGAGCTTCGACGATAATGACTTGGTTTTTGTCGTCGGACCTGCCGGATCGGGCAAGACTTACGTAGCTATAGCTTTAGCTGTCAAGGCATTGAAGAACAAGCAGGCGAGGCGGTTGATATTGAGCCGTCCTGCAGTTGAGGCAGGCGAGAAATTAGGCTTTCTGCCGGGCGAGATGAAGGACAAACTCGACCCATATCTACAGCCTCTCTACGATGCTTTGCAGGAGATGATACCTTCGGCCAAGCTCAAGGAGTTTATGGAGAACAATACTATTCAGATAGCGCCGCTTGCATTCATGCGGGGTAGGACGCTGAATGACGCCGTCGTCATCCTTGATGAAGCGCAGAACACTACAACGCTTCAGATAAAGATGTTCCTCACAAGGCTTGGCGTTAATGCCAAGATGATTGTTACCGGCGACACTACGCAGATAGACCTGCCGCCAACGGCAAAGTCAGGCCTCGTTCATGCGATGGAGGTTCTCGAACATGTTCCGGGCATCGGACGTATTCGTTTCGAGAAGAAAGACATCGTCCGCCACAAGTTAGTGCAACGTATTGTCGAAGCGTATGAGAAAACTTAAAATTCAAATAAATTATGGAAGTATTTACAAGTACAGAGATTCAGTTCCCAAGAGCGAACGGATTTTATCGCGGCAAGGTTCGCGACGTTTATTTTATCAGTACCGACAAGTTAGTCGTGATAGTAACTGACCGTATTTCGGCCTTTGATGTGGTTTTACCTAAGGGTATTCCTTATAAAGGTCAGGTACTCAACCAGATGACGGCAAAATTTCTTGACGATACTCAGGATATTTGTCCTAATTGGAAGCTTGCCACGCCCGACCCGAATGTTACGGTCGGTATCCGTTGTAAAGGTTTTCCGGTTGAGATGATTGTGCGCGGCTATCTGTGTGGTAGCGCTTGGCGCGCCTACAAAGGCGGCGTCCGCGAGATTTGCGGCATTCAGCTACCCGACGGCATGCGCGAGAACGAAAAGTTCCCGACTCCTATCATTACGCCTACAACGAAGGCGGAGCAGGGCCAGCACGACGAGGATATCTCGAAAGAAGAAATAATAGCGCAAAACCTCGTCTCGGCGGATGATTACGCCGTGATTGAGAAATATGCGCTCGCCCTCTTTGCACGCGGCACGGAGATAGCCGCCAAACGCGGATTGATACTTGTTGATACTAAGTATGAATTTGGCAAGTTTGACGACAAAATATATCTTATGGACGAGATTCATACCCCCGACTCCTCGCGTTACTTCTACTCGGACGGCTATCAGGAACGCTTCGAGAAAGGCGAGCCGCAACGACAACTTTCTAAAGAATTTGTGCGCGAGTGGCTGATGGAGAACGGTTTTCAAGGCCAGAAAGGACAACAAATACCCGAAATGACGCCCGAAATCATCGAAGCCATATCTAACAGATATATAGAGCTTTACGAAAAGATTACGGGCGAAAAATTCATCAGAGAAGATAGGAGTGAAGATAGTCATATTGGTATCTATGGCCGTATATACGAAAATTCAATGGACTATCTTTTCAGTATCGGGGTTGACTATATAATGTAATTTGAATGAAGAAACTGTACGGTTTGATAGGTTTTCCGTTGGGACACTCATTCTCAAAGGATTATTTTAACAACAAGTTTGCCTCTGAAGGCATTGATGCAGAGTATATTAATTTCGTTATAGAGGATGTCAACGACCTGAAGTATATCTTGCGCGAAAACCCCGCCTTATGCGGTCTGAACGTTACTCTGCCTCACAAGGTCAACGTCATCCAGCTGCTCGACAGCATCACCGAGAACGCCGGTAATATTGGAGCCGTCAATGTGATTAAGTTCAAGCGCGGCACGTTCGGCAAACTGATTCTTGAGGGACATAACTCTGATATAACCGGCTTCAAGAAGTCGGCACAACCCTTGCTCACCGAGAAGCACAAGTATGCGCTGATACTCGGCACCGGCGGAGCATCAAAGGCTATCTATCACGGTTTGAAGCAATTAGGCGTCTATGCTACATTCGTTTCGCGCACTCCGCAAGAGTTCTGCATCACCTACAACGATATAAACCAAAACACGCTTGACTACTACAAGGTGATTGTCAACGCCACGCCTTTGGGAATGTATCCCAATACCGAGACTTGTCCCGAACTGCCTTACGAGTGTTTGACGCCCGACCATATCCTTTACGACTTGATTTATAATCCTGATGAAACGCTTTTTATGAAACGTGGACGCGAGCGTGGCGCCATCGTCAAGAACGGCCTCGAAATGCTGCTTCTCCAAGCCTTTGTCTCATGGGAGATATGGAACAGGGAATAGTGAGCTATTTTAGATTTCTTCTATCTCTACCTTCCTCTTGCCGATATAGATGACAGACAAGTAACGAACGTCGGTGCGGTCTCGGAATAGATAAGAGGAGCGATACTTAGCCAACTGTTCGCGCGACTTCTGTTTCTTGGCTTCAATGACAGCCGGTTTGTTAGCGTCTGTCTGCTTGACATATTTTATCTCCCAAACCCATTCGTAAGGCATGTTGCGATATATTCCGCTGCGCATCAGATAAATATCCGTAACACCCTCCGAGACCTCCATCTCCGAAATAGGAATAAAGTACTTGCCGTAAAAAAGATTAGTCAACAGTATTATTTTCAGATACTTCTCATCAAATTGTCGCAGGTCTCTAACCGAGAGGTTGCGAACGAAAGCCGTGCTGATATATTCAATGAATTGCTGAGCCTTGCCGTTGACAGCGAATTTGTACATAGAATCTGACAGCATACTGAAGTCTTCGCGAATCTCCTCGTTGCGCTCGAGTGTCAGTTTCGATATATACTCCCAATAAACCATTTTGATGGAATAGTTGGGGATTACCAACTTAGGTATTGAACTAGTGTTGTCGATAGTCAACAGGCCGAAATAGAAAAGAAGAGAGGCGAAGCGGCTACTTTCGGTCAGTTCGTTAAGCGAAAATTTGGGTACAACTCTGCCGCCAATACTGCCGTTGTTCACAATATCCATCAACTGTTGCCGGTTTGCTTCATTGTTGAAAAGCTTCGCTATCCGACCGTAATCCATCTTGAGGTTCTCGTCGATAATATTCTCCGTTGGACGCTTCTCGTCAAGCAACTCGTTGAAGAGATACAGCATCATTGAAGGATTGTAAACTAATTTTTCACCTTCGGCATGAAACAAGTAGCCGTTATACATCTTTTTGATGTCCACAGAAATCCACGAACGGTCGACCCCCGATTCTTCAATCAGATACTCTACTTCTTCCTGCGTAAAACCAAGTATCTCATTATATTTTCCCTTCAGCGAGATATTGTTCGAAATATTAAATCCACTGGTCATATCGTCAAGCATGATAGGAGTGATACCGACTATCAGAATACGCTCAATAATAGTTTTACTGTTAATTTTCAGCGTCTCGTAGAAATCGCGCACAATGCTGTTAGCGCCTACCATTTTGCGATAGTATTCATCGCCATCTCCTTCGCCCTTAGCAATGATGTCATTAGCGAAATGATCGTACTCGTCGATGATTACAAATACCTTCTTACCAATTTCTTTAGCCGCTCTAAATATCAGACCTAAAGACTTGATACCCGGTGGTGAAGCAGGTAATCTCATCTGTTCAACAATATCTCCGGCGTAAGATATGGAATCTCTGTGGTCGTTAAAAAAATTGCATACACAATCCTCAATTCTATCGGAAAATGATTCTCTGAAACGCTCTTCGCTTGTAGTATCCAAAGCCGAAAAATCCAAGTTCAGTACCACATAGTTGTTCTTGTTTGGCGTCGGATGCTTGCCTATATAAAAGTTACCGAAGAGACGGTCGAACTTATCTGTCATTCCATAATCGTAATAACACGACAACATGGTAAGAAACAAACTCTTACCGAACTTGCGCGGACGAGTAAAGAACAAATTCCTGTTCGGCTCATTTTCGAGTAATTCAATGAACCGAGTTTTATCCACATAGACGTAATTATCAGTGATTAACGTCTCAAAATTCGACATGCCGTAAGGCAATTTTCTTGGCTTTTTTGCTTCCATAAGCATCATTTTTTCTGCAAAGATAGTAAAATAAAGTCAGAAGTAGAATTTTTTATCTACGAAACGAAGTTGTACGCATGACAAATATAATGGAAAATTAATATTATGTTATATTTTGCAAAAGTACAGGTTTCAGCGAAATCGTACAATACCATATTTATGGTATTTAGCAAAAAAACATTTTAATTGTCTCAAAACGTCATCTAAGACGCTGCAAATATACGGAACAATTTTCAAATAGCCAAAACTTTTTACATATTTTTTACGCCTTTCCTTAAAATATTTTTCAACACCCCTATTAAGGCGTTTTTCTATTTAACATAATATTAATTATCCATCACTTATCTGATGATTTACATTTTTTAAACAAATAAAAATATTGATTATGATTAGAGTACTGAAATTTTTTGAAAACACATCGTTGTTTTCCATGAGGAAACTTTATATAAGTTTCTGTTCAATTCTGTTCTGCTCATCAATATATGGGCAGACTTCCCTCAAGGGGAAGGTGATAGACGAATCAGGCGATCCGTTAATCGGAGTGCATGTTTCGGTCAAATCGAGTTCTGAAGGCACCATAACGGATGCCGATGGAGATTTTGTCTTTACTACAAAAAAAACTTTTCCTGTAACGTTGCTTGTAAGCTACATCGGCTATGAAAAGCTGGAAATTGTGGTTAGCGATGCTAAAACTTTGCGGATTGTACTAAAGGAGGACGTTCTGGCGCTTGGTGAAGTAGTAGTTTTGGGAATTGGTTACA
>JAITNE010000110.1 GCA_031290635.1 Tannerella sp.
CGATAGCAGTTTGGCGGCTTTCTTCAATCTGATAACCTGTATAAGTTCGTTTGGCGTCATTCCCGAAAGCGTTTTCATCTTGGCAAACAGTCCCGAACGACTTATGCCAAGCTCGGCAGCCAGAACGTCAACCGAGAAGTCGGTATTCGTAAGATTTGCTTCTATCACACAGGACATCTTGTCCAGAAAACGTCGGTCGGTAGAGTTTGCCGAAACGGTATTGAGCGGCGAGAATGGCGTCTCCGAAAACTTCTTCCTTAGTAACATCCGAGACTTGAGCAGGTTATCTATCTGCGCAAGCAGCATCTTCATCGAAAACGGCTTTTCCATGTAAGCGTCGGCTCCTGTCCTTACGCCCTCAAGTTTGGTAGCGTCGTCGGTCTTGGCAGTCAGCATTATCACCGGAATATGACTGTACTCGACGTTGTCCTTGACCATGCGCGTGAGTTCAATCCCGTCCATCACCGGCATCATTATGTCGCTGATGATAATGTCGGTAGCCGTCATCGAGAGCTTCTCTATAGCCTCGCATCCGTCGCCGGCCTCAATCACCGTATAAGCCTCACGCAGATTTTCAGCCAGAAAACGCCGCATGTCAAGACTGTCTTCGACAATCAGGATAGTTGGTCTGGAATCACCAGCAGCCATTGAATCATCCGCATCTTCCGACGACGTTATATTTCCCTGCCTTGAATCACCCGCCTCAGTGTGTGAATCAACATCATACGCAAACGGCGTTTCTTTGTCCATCGAAGCCTGATGCGCTGGAAGCGTTACGCTAAATGTAGTATGCTCGTCCGGCACGCTATCGACCTCAACCATACCTTGATGCGCATCTACCAGCAACTTGACTAACGAAAGTCCTATACCTGTGCCGTGCATCGCGCTGCCTGCCGCCTGATAGAACGGCCTGAAGATACGCTTCTGCTCTTCGGGCGGAACGCCTCGACCGTCGTCCGTAACGCTGATATAGACGAAATTATCATCAACCGAGCAGGCTATGCTTATCTTCGACCGGGCATGTTTGATTGCATTAGTCAATAGGTTGCTGACGATTTTGGTTACAGCCTCGCTATCGACTGTAGCGGTTGCCTCGCGGTCGGCAGCGTCCAGCGAAAGCGCTATATTCTTCTGCTCCGAGAGAGGTTTGAAGCGAATATAAAGGTTGTTAAGCAAATCATGTATCCGTCGTTCTGCAAAATGTATCACAAAAGCCTTTTCTTCGGCTTTGCGGAAGTCCAGCAGTTGATTAACCAGCGTTAGAAGTCGCTGTGAATTGTGATTGAGGATGTACAGACTCTCCTGCATCTTCTCGGGGACTTGACTGATATTGTCCATTATTGCCTCCAGCGGCGCGATGATAAGCGACACCGGTGTACGTATCTCGTGCGCAACGAGGGTGAAGAAATTGATTTTGGCCTCATGCAACTCGCGGTCTTTATCCGTCTGTAGCTGCCTGACTTCCGCCTTGTGCTTCCTGTCGGCTCTCCGTCGAAAGAATGAAACGCATAGCAAAAAGACGCTTACTATCAGCATAATGTACAAGCCGTAAGCTATCGTCGTTTTCCGGAAAGGCGGATGGATAATGACCGTCAATCTCTGCCCTACATCATTCCATACCTCGTCGTTGTTACTGCCCACGACATGAAAAACATATCTGCCTGTAGGAAGATTCATGTACGTCGCCTTGCGCTGGTTGCCAACCTCGTTCCAATCTGCGTCGAAGCCCTCAAGCCGATATTTATAGCGGTTTTTTGAAGGCATTTTGTAGCTGAGGGCGATATATTCGATGCTAAAAACATTTTCGCGGTACGATAGCTCCATGCTCTCAACAAAAAGCGTCGAGCGAGGCAACAAGACGCTCTCGTCTATCTTCAAATCCTTGTTGGCGACCTGAATATTCGTGATATACACGGGCGGGACGTGGGCGTTAGTTGTAATCTCTTCCGGCTTGATGATGATATTGAAACCGTTCGTAGTGCCGAGATACAGATGACCGGAGGCGCTCAACAATCCCGCTTTGATATTGAACTGATCGCTTTGCAGACCGTCGCTGCGGTAGAGTCTGCGGTACTGCCTGCGACCGTCGCTATCTGCTGTCATGGAATAGTTGACAAGTCCGTTGCGCGTTGACATCCACATCTCGCCGTTGATATTACCTATAAAACAAACGTTGTTGTTGCCGCCATCAAGGGGCAGGGTCGTAAACCTGTCGGACGCACTGTCATAGAGAGCCGGACCATTGTCGGTAGCCAGCCATAGCCGCCCTGAACCGTCGATATGCAGGGCATTAACCTGATTGACCGGAATGGAAGTCGCATCTTTAGGGTCATGCACGTAACCGCGCCACTCGTCCGTAGCCTTTTCGTACCGCCACAGCCCTGCTCCAAGCGTCGCAAACCATATCTTCCCATCTCCGTCATCTATTATATCAATTGTGGTCGTACCTAAATGTTTTACTCTGCGGAAGTTGTCATTCTCCCGATTATAGATGGAGAGACCGTCCATCGAACCGAGCCATAAATCGTTGTCGCTATCCTTATATATAGAATAAATGCTGTTGCCGTAAAGCGATGAAGTGTCGTCGGCAACGGAATAGTAACGCCGGAAGCGCCCTGTTTTGGTATCAAGCACGCTCACTCCGCCCGAATATGTGCCTATCCACAAACGGTCGTCATCGAAGCAAAGCGCGTGGATATTGTGATACGATAGACTGTGAGCGGTTTTGCCGGGGGAGTAGTTGACAAACAATTTCGTAGTTGGGCAGAAGCAACTTAGGCCGCCATCGTCAGTGCCTATCCATATATTGCCTTTACCGTCTTCGGCAAAGCAACTGACTATATTGCCGCAGACCGAGTTTGCGTATTCGGAGTGCGCGAATCCGGCAATATTTCCCTTGAGCGGAGGCGCATAGTTGACGCCGCCATAATAAGTGCCTACCCACAGACCGCCTTCATTATCCTTGACTATCGGATAGATAAACTTGTCGGACAACGTGCTGCTTTTCAGTTCGGAAGCGTCCATCAGTTCGCTCTCACAGGTCAGAGTGTTGAAGATTGAGAGGCCGTCGTCCGAGCCTACAAGCAGAATGTCAGGTTGATATTCAATTATCTCATGTATGTGTGAGACGCCGTTTTTAGTACCGGGTTGAAGGAAAGGCCGAATCAGTCCGCTCTCACGGTCTAAGCGGCACAATCCATGACTCCATGTCCCTACCCAGAAGTTTTTATCCGCATCTTCGAGCATGGCATATACTCCGAAATCCTTTATCCGACCGTGATCAATACTTAGTTCCAGGCGGCTGAAACACTTCGTCCTGCGGTCATAGCGGTTAAGCAGACCGTTTTTCCTCAGCGGCGCTGCCCAGACGTCGTCGTTTCCATCTATATACAAATCAAGGATTACGTCCGAATCCAGAGAGTTGTCTGCGTCGGGGTCGTGGGTGAAGTTGATAAGTTCCTCCGTCGCACGCACATATAAAAATACGCCTTGCGAAAGAGATGATATCCAAATATCACGATTGCTGTCTTCCTTGATAGCAGTTATCTGACTGTTAATGGCTTTGTCGGCAAACACACAGAACTTTTCCGTCTCCGGATTATATATATAGATACCGACGTCTGCACCGATCCAGAGCTTCTGTTCGCTGTCCTCACAAAGGGCATAAACATAGCAGTTGCCGAGCGAAGATGTATCATCGGGCACGGGTACGAAGTTTTTGCAGGTATAACCGTCGAAGCGACTAAGTCCGTTCTCTGTGCCGAACCAAATAAATCCTCGACTGTCCTGTATAATACTGCGAACGGTGTTCGACGGCAAGCCGTTCTCTACTTCGTAATGCCTGAAGTTGAAGTATTCCGAATATGCCATGCCAGCATGACCAAGCGCTAAAACAATTGCAATTATCAGGATTCTCATACTATATTCTTTTGACCGCAAAGGTAATGAAAATTCATTGATTAACTTCCTGCTTCGTGCAATTGAACTTCGTTTCGTAGAAAGACGGGGCACGCCCCGTCTCTACATTCGTGTAATTCATGTAATTCGTGCAATTCGTGTAATTCGTGTAATTCGTGGACAACTTCTTAATTTCGTGCCATTTGTGGATAAAAACAGCAAAAGTGGGACTTTTTCTCAAAAGGCCCACTTTTTACAGGTTTTAATAGGTATTAGTCTCCAAGGCAAAAAGATTGTTTAGGTTATCGGGTGCAAAGGTCTGGTTTTTTTAACACCCCACCAAATTTTTTTTTATATTATACAACATGTTTTTGGTGTATTTTCGACTTTTTCGGTGGTTTTGGGGTCAAAACCTGCATTTTTAACATTTCAGACGCCTGTTTTTTAACATTTCAAGCTCTAAATTCGAGTCTTAAGCCATGAATTTCATCCGAAACCTTTCCTTCCGAAAAAACCTCGAAACCGTTGACGAATGTTTTGTAAACAGAATGGCTAAAAGTGTAGCCCTCAAAGGGCGACCAGCCACATTTATACAGTATGTTGTCGGAAGTTACGGTCTGTGGTTTATGCGAGTCAACTATCACTAAATCTGCATAATATCCCTTGCGAACAAAACCTCGACGGTCGATGCTGAAGAGCGTAGCCGGATTGTGCGCCATCATCTCGACGACTTTCTCGCGAGTAAAGATACCTTCAGCCGCCATTTCAAGCATAGCTACAAGGGAATGTTGCACCATAGGTCCTCCGGATGCGGCTTTGAGGCATGAGCCTTCCTTTTCCGATAGCAGATGGGGAGCATGGTCGGTGGCTACTACGCTTATGACGCCATCGGCAACGGCTTGGCGCAAAGCATCGCGGTCTGCTGCCGTCTTGATTGCCGGATTCCACTTGATACGGTTGCCAAACTGCTGATAATCATCGTCCGAAAACCATAAATGATGAACGCAAACTTCGCCTGTAATGCGGCGGTCGGACAAGGGGCTGCGGTCGAGCAAGGATAGTTCGCGGGCGGTCGAGAGATGAAAGATATGCAAGCGCGTTCCAAGTTCGCGAGCCGGCGCTACGGCTGCCGACGAGGAAGAGAAACAAGCCTCCGCATCACGTATTTTTGAATGAAATGATATGTCAAGATTATCAGCGCCGTAAAGCGATACGAATTTTTCTCTGTTGCGACGGATGATGTCCTCATCTTCGGCATGTACGGCTATAAGCAAATCCGGCAGTTTGAAAAAATCTCGAATAGCTTCTTTGCGGTCAACAAGCATATTGCCCGTCGAAGAGCCGAGAAACATTTTTACGCCGGGGAGATAGCGACGGTTGGGCGAGCCAAGCAGTGCTCTTACTAATTCTATATTGTTGTTTGTTGCTCCGAAGAAAAACGAATAGTTGGCTGCAGAGGTCTCGGCTGCGCGGGCGAACTTCCATTCCCAGGCTTCGAGAGTAGTAGTTTGCGGCTGCGTATTAGGCATATCCATAAAGGAAGTAACGCCGCCGGCAACAGCTGCACGGCTCTCGCTTGCAATATCACCCTTGTGAGTCAGCCCCGGCTCGCGAAAGTGCACCTGGTCGTCAATAGCGCCGGGCAGAAGCCATCGACCTTCGGCGTCAATCACCTTATCTACCTCGCAAGGCGTATTTTCGTCTTCATAAACGTCTTTGATAAAACAACCGTCAATCAGGACAGATCCTTTAAATGATCGTCCTTCATTGATTATCCAAGCATTAGTGATAAGAGTTTTCATGTCTTTGCAGAAGAAACTTTTGGGTATTTGCGGAAGAAACTCCACCAGCGCAGGCGCAGTACTCCTAACAGCGCTTCGCTAAAAATCGATCCGTTCATCTTTGAAGTGCCAAGCACGCGATTGACGAAGATGATAGGTACTTCGGTCAACTTGAATCCGCATTTGTAGGCTGTAAATTTCATCTCTATCTGAAACGCATAACCCTTGAAACGGATCTTGTCGAGTTCAATCGTTTCGAGTACACGTCGCCGATAGCACTTGAATCCGGCCGTCGTGTCCCGAATTTTCATGCCCGTAATCAATCTCACGTAGGCAGAGGCATAATACGACATCAGCACACGTCCAAGCGGCCAATTAACCACGTTCACCCCATTGATATAGCGCGAACCGATAGCCACGTCGGCGCCTTCCTTAGCGCAAGCCTCGTACAGACGGAGCAAGTCCTTAGGATTATGGCTGAAATCGGCGTCCATCTCGAAGATATACTCATAACCTTGCGCGATAGCCCATTTGAAGCCACAAATATAAGCCGTGCCAAGCCCCTGTTTGCCGGCACGCTCAATCAGAAAAAGGCGGTCGGAGAACTCTCCCGCCTTGAGGTCTTTGACGATAGCGGCGGTGCCGTCGGGCGAGCCGTCGTCGATGACAAGGATATTAAACCCTCCGGCAAGTCCAATCACGGCTCTGATGATGTTTTCAATGTTTTCCTTCTCGTTATAAGTCGGAATAATTACTACGCTTTCTGACATAATTTCGTTGTTTTAAAGACACAAAGGTAATTATTATTTTTGATTATCTTGCCTCCGATATATACCGATGATAGCGTTATATAATTATTATTTTTGCTTATCTTTGCATCCGTTTTTTGAAAAAAAAGTATGAAAAATATATTGGTAATAGGTTCAACCGGACAGATTGGTTCGGAGTTGACCGTAGAGTTAAGGCGGCGTTATCCGCAGGGAAACGTAGTTGCAGGGTATATTTCGGGAGCAAAGCCGACGGGCGAGCTTGCCGAATCAGGACCTTCGTCGATTGTAGATATCATCAACGAACAGCAGATTGCTGAGACCGTATCGCGCTATAAAATCGACACGATATATAATCTTGCCGCTTTGCTTTCGGCTGTGGCGGAGGCTAAACCTCTTCTGGCGTGGAAAATCGGCATCGGAGGGCTGTTTAATGTGCTTGAGGTAGCCCGCGAGATGCGTTGCGCGGTGTTTACGCCAAGTTCGATAGGCGCTTTCGGACCGGATGCGCCGAAAGACCGGACGCCGCAGGATACCGTCCGCAGCCCGCATACAATGTACGGTGTAACGAAGGTTACGGGCGAGTTGCTCAGTGATTATTATTTCATCAAGTATGGCGTTGACACCCGCTCGGTGCGCTTTCCGGGACTGATTTCCTACGTTGCACCCCCCGGCGGCGGCACTACGGATTATGCGGTCGATATCTTCTATTCGGCCGTCAAGGGCGAGAAGTTTGTCTGTCCGATAGCCTCCGGCACGTTTATGGATATGATGTACATGCCCGACGGGGTGAACGCCGCTATTCGGTTGATGGAAGCCGACCCCCGGCGACTGCGACATCGCAACGCCTTCAACATCGCTTCCATGAGTTTCGACCCGGAGATTATCTGCAATCAAATCAAGCGCTATAGACCGGAGTTTGAGATGACGTATGATATTGACCCCCTGCGTCAGAAGATTGCTGCGTCCTGGCCAAACTCGCTCGACGATACTTGCGCCCGCGAGGAATGGGGCTGGTCGCCCGTGTACGACCTCGATTCGATGACGCAGGACATGCTTGCGAAACTAAGCCTGAAACTATGATAGAGGAGTTGCTTGACTTTGAGCGCGATTGGTTTCTGGCTATCAACGGCACGCATACCGCATGGCTCGACGCGCTGATGTTGTCGTTTGCAAGCCCTTATGCCTGGTGTCCGCTCATTCTCGTGCCGATATATTTCTTCCTGAAGAAACGTAGCGACAGCTTGATAATGTCCGCCTGCACAGCCTTGACGGTAGTCTGCAACGGCTTGATAACATCGCTTATCACAAAGCCTTTATTATCTCGACTGCGTCCTACAAATCATCCCGACTTCGCCGCGCACGTAAGGATACTGCACGATTACGTCGCCGACGGTCTTTTCGGTTTCTTCTCCGGACATGCTACCAATGCTTTCGCCTTCGCCGTGCTGTCGGCGCTCGTTCTGAGGAACAGATATTACACTGCCGGCGTCTTCGTATGGGCTTTAGTGATGGTATATTCGCGCGTTTATCTGGGAGCGCATTTTATCAGCGACGTCGTGCCGGGCATGATTGTAGGCGCATTGATTGGCTGGGCGCTTTATATATTGTATGGATATTTACAAAAGAAGATTTGATGATGTATTCACGAAAGAGATTTTTGATGATGAGATATATATTGTTTTTTGTTATATGTGTTTTTTGTTGCGGAGAGGCGGTAAGCCGGACAGATTCATTGCCTCCAAGCATGAAATCCGACCGCCTTGTTACACTCGAAGATTTCAAGACTGCTGCCGTAGCTCTGGGCAAAAGCTATCCGAGCCGCAAAGGTAGCAGCGCTTCGCTTTTCACCCGTCGAGGCGCTAAATTCGTCCTGCCTGCATTGTTTATGGCTTACGGCACGGCGGCTCGCTTCCGGCAGTTGCCCGTCCGTCAGCTTGACTTCGATATCGACCATGAGATACGGAAGTACAATCCCATGCAGGCTTCCTATTACAAGACCTATCCGATAGATAACTACCTGCAGATAGCGACGCCCGTACTTGCTTACGGACTTGGAGTGATACCGGGCGTCGAAGCTGCCCACAACCTGCGCGACCGCACGATAGTGATGGCTACTTCATATCTGGTGATGGAGGGAATGGTTTTCAGTCTGAAGCGAATATATCCCGTCATGCGACCGCGCGGCTGGACGGACGAACCTATGCACTCTTTCCCTTCCGGTCACATGGCTGTAGCGATGACCGCCGCGCACATCATGTACAAGGAATACAAGGACATTTCGCCATGGATTGGAGTTGGCGGTTATATGATGGCGTCGGCGACGGGCGCATTCAGGATGATAAACTATGCTCATTGGATGAGTGACGTAGTGATGAGCGCCGGGATAGGATTGCTATGCGCCGAGATAGGATATATGATGTTACCTGTCTGGCATTCGCTATTTGGCATCGAAGACAAATACATTCAAGTCGCCGCCATGCCCGTCTTCACCGACCGCAGTATAGGTCTGGGATTAGTGTATCAATTCTGATAATAACAGCCCCCAAGCCAACCAAGAAGTGAATAGTGAATAATGAATAACGAATAACGAATAATGATGAAGTTTTACTGCTCCTTTGATGACGCTCTACTGCTCCGCCCCCCCAGAGTCCCTATAAAAAATTCAAACAAGAGGAAATGACCACTATTGGAAGGCATCTTACAGTCAAAAGAGCGCTTCTTACAGTCAAAAGCACGCATCTTACAATCGCTGGAAGGCAATTTACAATCGCTGGAAGGCATCTTACAATCGCTGGAAGGCAATTTACAATCGCTGGAAGGCATCTTACAATCGCTGGAAGGCAATTTACAATCGCTGGAAGGCAATTTACAATCGCTGGAAGG
>JAITNE010000221.1 GCA_031290635.1 Tannerella sp.
TTTATTAAAGAAAATTTGTGTAGAAAGAAAATAAACCTTACCTTTGCTGCCTCAAAGTGCTTAATTAAATAATTATATAATTCAGAAAAGTAATATGAAACATTCAGGATTCTCATTAAGTTTGAGTGAAATTAAGTTCGAATTAGACGAACAAGCTCAAGAAAGTATCGTTAATAATGTGACTGAGAAGGTCGTAGAGGCCGTTCTCAAGGCATTGTCGGACAAAGGTTTGTTAAACCTTTCCTCACTATCGGTTCAACCCTCTCAGGCAGTTAAGGCCGAGGCTCCCGCAGCTATCGCAACTCCTGCCAAAAGAGGTCGACGACCGAAAGTAAGAGTAGAAGAAGTAGCAGCAGAACCAACAGCGCCTGCTACAGTTCAAGCGCCTGCTACAGTTCAAGCGCCCGCTGCAGTTCAGTCGCCCGTAGCAGTTCAGACGGATTCGTCGGCTCTGCTTGTAGATGCAGAGGTTGCGCAGATGCGGAAAATTACGCCGTCGCTTGCGTTAAAGGATGCTGTCAAGCTGCGCACCGAGCTGACGAAGTTTAAGCTGTCGCCAACAGCGCAGGATAAGCTGTCGCAAGAAGAGCAGGATAAGGTTTTGCAAACAGCACAGGATTTCTTTAAGGAAATAGGGTTTAATACTCTGTATGATTTGCTGGTTTACAGGGCAACCCATAAGCCTACAATTCACGTGCAGGAGTTTGCTTTTATCGACGCCTTCATCGATGCAGCGCGACTGAAAGAGTTTGTAGAAAAGGCAGCCGTCAAGCGCTACATGAAAAAGATGATTAAACCCAAAAGAGGCAGAGTAGCCAAGACGATTATGGTTGCGCGTCATCCGGGTACGCCTATAACAAAGGATACACTCTTTGATGCGCTTGATATTTCAACCACTTTGAAGAGCTATGTACGCAAGGAAGGCGTTGTGTCGGTGAACGACGCTATTCTGTACTGCAACGAGGTGAAGCTTGGCGACTTGCTTTTGAAGGGAGCGACTAACAAGCATTCCATGATTTATCAGCTCGTCAAGTTCCTGCGGGCAAGCGGTTTGGGGACGTCTCCGATGAAGCGTTTCCAGAAAAAGATTGAAGAAGACAGCGATCAAGAGAAAAGCAAGAAAAAGGTAGAGAAAGTTGCTGCTGCCGTCGTCGAGGTACAAGCAGAGCCGGAAGCGCCCGATTATAAGGAAGAGTTGAAAGCCGCTAACTATTATAATCTGAATGAGACGGAGATGGCAGCTCTCTTTTCGGAGGTTACGAGCTATGATTTCCCCGAAAAGATGGGCGACACATTCACTAAAAACAAGATACAGGCGATGTTTGAATTGCTGTACTTTGTAGCCGGCATCTCGCGCAAGTTCTTCAGCGAAGAATTTCGGCTGAACATAAATGAGTTGAAACGCGTTGAGAAGATATTGATAGACGCCGGATTCATCAATTCTATTGATAAGTTGACGACCTTGAGCTATTGTTACGAGTCGAAGTACTATCATTTCATCAGACATTTTCGTAACCGGGTAATCTCCGACAAAAAAGTTCCGCTCTCACGGTTCAACAAGAATCTGACGGAAAGCGAACAGGATGCTCTCTACATAAATGTTGTTGACATGGGTTTCAGCGACCGAGTGTTGTCGATCTTGAAACAGGGCAAGATACCGACGGCTATTTCATTGCTTTCGTTTATGATTTACGGATGCGATACTGCCAACACGGAAATATATACGTCCGATGTAATCAACGAAATTACCGACGTCCTCGACCATAACGGACTTCACAAGTACAAGTTTGCCAGCTATGTCAAAGGCTTGCGCAAGTACTACTTCAAGAGCAGTTTGTATTTCCAGAAGAAGAAAACCGAAGAAGCCGCCGCAGTCGCCGAAGCCTCCGGAGGACCAACAACCGCATTAGCAGGAATCGCAGCAGCAGCCGCCTCCGCAGCAGCGCCTACCGCTATAGCATCGGCCTTAGCCGCCGCAACAGCATCTGCATCCAAAGAAGCCGCATCATCCAAAGAAGCATCCGCCACATAAGCATCTTAAAGAAGCATCTGCCGAAAAAGAAGCGAGGGTAATCATACCCCCGCTTCTTTTCGTTTATTTGCCTGTTAGCTTATGACGCCGACTAATAAGCGCTTATGACGCCGACTAATAAGCGCTTATGACGCCGACTAATAAGCGCTTATGACGCCGACTAATAAGCGCTTATGACACCGACGAATAAGCGCTTATGACACCGGCTATTCTTCAGGCGACATCAGTATCTCTATCACATTTCCCTGCTCGAGAAACTGTCGGGTAAAGGTTTTGACGTCGTCGGAGGTGATTGAATTGAGGATGGCGTTGTATTCGGTGTGCGAATCAAAGCCCTGCGAGTAGTATTTGTCGATCACATTAAGCCAGTAGTCGTTCTCCTGCATTATCTCACGGCGACCTTTGAGGATGCTAAGGCGGCTTTTTGTGAAATAATCTTCGCGCAACTCGCCGGCGGCTATGCGTTCAAGCTCGTTCTTGACTATCTTGAGAATCTGGTCGCGTCGGGCAGGATTGGTGTCGTAGAATATCTGGATGGTCATGCGACCTTCGGGGAAATCATGCAGCAGGATGGAGGTGCGGACGCCGTACGACGCGCTTTCGCCCTCGCGCACTTTCTCGGTATAGACGAGGTCGAGGATATTGCTAAGCAGTTGCGAAGTGAGCAGATTCTTCATCGTGTAAGGCATTTCGCCGGAGTAAAACAGCGCGATGGACGACTTGGGAGTCTCCAGCCGGCGCGTGAAATGGCATTCTATCTTGCCGCTCGCAAAGGGCGTTACCTGCGACGGGTCGCCCTTTTCCTTGCGGTTGAGCGAGGGCAGGGTAGCCAGATATTGCTCTATCAGCGGACGGATGGTGTCCTTGTTGATGTTGCCGATGAAAGTAAAGACGAAGTCGGAGGCGTCGGCGTATCTCTCATTATACATGTCGATCATGCGGTGATAGTCAACATTGTCGAAGTCGCTCGATCTCAACCGGCGATTGCGGGGGTTGCTGTCGTAAAGGATTTGGGTGAGCGTGTCGATGAACGAGTACATCGGGTTTAAGTTTTGATTGTCGAGCTGCGTCTTGATTCGTCCTGTGAAAGATTTGTAGGCTTCATCGTCAGTCCGCACGGCAGTCATTTGAAGATATACAAGCTCAAACAGCGTCTTCAGGTCGGAGGGAGACGACGAGCCGTTGATACTCTCGTCCGACTTGCCTACGCCGGCGCTCAGAGTTACATTCTTGCCGGCCAGCGTCTTGTTAAGCGCGGTAACGCTAAAGTTTCCCAGACCGCCAATCGAGGATGCGTCGTTCATAACCTTAAGATTATAAACGTCCTTTTCGTCGGTAAAAAGGGTAGTTCCACCCGGACTTGTGGCCGTCATCTTTATCTCGTCCTGCTTCAGCTCGGTCGGTTTGACAACCACGCGCACGCCGTTGCTCAAGGTGTAGATGGTTACTCCGCCGAAAAGCGTGTCGGTCTTCTCTTCGATTATCTTGCCGGGGACGGGCAGTTCGGGAATCAATATGTCGCTGATGACTTCCTCCTCATTCGCCGTAACGCTTACTCCGCTTGCTTCGACAAACATCTGCAACAGCTCGTCTTCCGCAGGATAAGTTACGCCTTCCTTCTCGGGGGCGGAAAGGCTGATGACGATGTTGCGACCGTTGTCGCTGTCGGCAAAGAGCTGCTTGACGAAGTGATTGACGCCTTCAACAGGAAAGTTGGGCGCTATCTGTTTGATGATTTCGTACTCGACCTCGATGCCCGGAATGCACTCGCCGGTGGTGAAGTTGCGCACGTATTCTTCGGCGTAGGACGAGTTCTGATGCTTGTCGCGCTCGTTGTAGGTTGATTCGTAGGATTTGAGGATGTTGGTTCTGGCTCGCTCGTACTCTGCGGCAGTGAAACCGAACTGTTTCAGACGCTCGGTTTCGGCTATCAAAGCGTTCATGGCTCCGGGCAGCTCGCCGGGTTTGGCGATGACTATCGAAGTCCATGCATCCTTGGTAGTGGCGACGTAATAAGAATCATCCATCGACATGGCGGCTACAAACGGAGGGTCGGCCTGCTGGAGGATTTCGGAGAAGCGTTCGCTCATTATCATGGAGATAACCATCCTGTTATATCCCGAAATAAAATCTACCAGAGTGCCTCGCAGGGCTTCCGGAATGACGTCGTGCTTGTAGAAGATGCTAAGGTTGATGTTAGTCATCTCCTTGTCGGTGGCTACGGATACAAGCGGGCGCTCGTTGTCGGCTACCTCATACTTCTCCCTCACGGCAGGATTGGTCTGCGGCTTTACGTCGGCAAAAAGCGTCCGTATCTTCTTTTCGACGGCGTCAACGTCAACATCTCCGACGATGATTATGCCTTGCAGGTCGGGACGATACCATTTGCGGTAGTAATCCCGCAGTTCTTCGCCCTTAAAGTTATCTACGATGTTGATGTCGCCGATAGGCAGACGGTTGCCGTACTTGCTGCCGGGGTACATCTTCGGAAGTTGAGTTTCAAGCAGGCGCATCTTCGCGGATGCACCCGTCCGCCATTCTTCATGGATGATGCCGCGTTCCTTGACTATGTCTTCGTCGCGCAGCAGCAGAAACTGCGTCCAGTCGTGGAGAATCAGCAGGCAGGAATCGGTAACTCCCGGCTCGTCAACCGGCGCGTTCATAAGCATGTAAACCGTTTCCTCGAAGCTGGTGTAGGCGTTGAGGTTTTCACCAAAAACCATGCCCTTGTTTTCGGTGTATTCTTTGATGCCGTTCTTCGAGGGAAAATGCTTGGATCCGTTGAAAGCCATGTGTTCGAGGAAGTGGGCGAGGCCGCGCTGGTTGTCGTCCTCCTGCATGGAGCCGACGTTTTGGACGATGTAAAACTCCGCTCTGTCCTTCGGCAGTTCGTTATGGCGTATGTAAAACGTCAGGCCGTTGTCTAACTTGCCGTACCGGAGCTTCGGGTCCATCACGATTTTCTCGGTCATGGCGGCGGCGTCCTGTGGCTTGGCGGCGTTCTCCTGTGCCGTCATTAAGGCGGGCAGAGCGAGCGTAGCGCTCAATGTAATCAGTAAAAATAAATGTTTCATCTTGTTGTCGTATATATTAATAATGTAAGTATTCGGCTGCAAAGTTAGGCATAATTTTTCAGCGAAGCTAAATTGAAGCCCGGAAAAATGCTTATCTTTGCCGCCCTAAACAAGTGGTTAAACGTGAAAAAGTTTCTTTTATTATTCATAGCTCTTACGGTTCTGACGAAGGTCGAAGGGCAGACGCATCCTGCGATTGAGAGGTTTACGGCAGATGATGCGATGCGGGGCGCGTCGATTTCGATGATGGTCAGAAACGTGGCTAACGACTCCGTCGTTTTTTCTTTCGACCCCGACCGTGAAGTTATTCCCGCTTCGGTGATGAAGGTTGTTACTACATCGATGGCGCTTGAGTTGCTCGGCGAAGATTTTTGCTACAGCACCTCGCTGATGTACGACGGACAGGTGCAGGATTCCGTCCTCAAAGGCAACCTCTACATCGTGGGCAGCGGCGATCCGTCGATTTGCTCTTCGGAGGCCGACTCCGTCTGTATTACTCAATGGCTCGATTCCGTCCGAAGCAAGGGGATTAAGCAGATTATCGGCGCGGTGATAGCCGACGGGAGCGTGTTTGACGACGAAGGCATTTCGATGAAATGGCTTCGCGAAGATCTCGGCAGCTATTACGGTCAGGGTTGCTACGGAATCAACGCTTTCGACAACCGTTACACGCTCTTTCTAAATACTTCCAAAACGGGCGCTAAACCTGTCGTTGACCATACTTCGCCATCCATCCCGTCCCTGCAATTCCACAATCATCTCATTACCGGCGAGGCTAATCAGGACAGCAATTACATCATCGGTTCACCATACTCCAACGACCGTTTTCTGTATGGCGTTGTACCGTCCGGTCGCACGTCGTTTGCCATTCGCGGCGACATTCCCGACCCGCCGCTTTTCCTCGCGCAATATCTTACCGACAGGCTTCGTCGTGAGGGTATCACGGTAATCGGCGTTCCTGTTTCCCGACGTCAGTTAGTACAGGAAGGAAAGTGGAACGACTCCCGGCGGACGCTTTTGGCGACCACTTCTTCGCGTCCGCTAAAGGAGCTTGTCCGCATTACCAACAACGTCAGCGCCAATCTTTACGCCGACGCTTTCCTGAAGACCATCGGCCTGAAATATAAACCGACCGGGAACGAAGTTGTTTCCTCCTTCGACCGCGGGGTTCTGGTTCTGCGCGAGGCTTTAATCGGCAGGAAGATAAATGCTTCGCCGCTGTGGATGTTTGACGGCAGCGGCCTTGCGCCGACCGACAAGGTTACAGCCCGATTCCTCTGCGACCTGCTCTGTTACATGGCTACAAAGTCGCCGGTCTCCTCGTCTTTTGTTGAATCATTGCCGCTGGCCGGGGTCGAGGGCACGGTGCGCACTACCCTGCAAGGCAGCGCTCTGCAAGGGAAGGTCAGGCTCAAGAGCGGCAGCATGAGCCGGGTGCGCAGTTACGCCGGATATATTACTGCTGCCGACCGTCGTTATGTAGTTGCCATCGTAGTAAATAATTTTTCCTGCCGACAGTCGCAGGTCAAGCCGGCTATCGAACAGCTGCTGCTTGCGCTTCCATATTAATAGAACGACAGCTTTTTTCAATATCATTTTAGCATAATTCTCATCTTCCGAAAAGATATTTGTCTGAAATATTTTCTTGTATGATTTCTTTTTATTACTTTTGCGGTCATATTAACGAAATTATATTACAACAAGATGAAAACTAAACTCTTTCTTACTCTCATGCTTGCAAGCATGTTCGTAAACCAGGCCTCCGCGCAAAACGCCGAAGTCCTCGACAGCGGCAACACTGCCTGGATGATTGTCGCCACCATCCTCGTGATGTTTATGACCATCCCCGGTCTGGCGCTCTTCTACGGCGGACTCGTGCGCCAGAAGAACCTCCTTAGCGTAGTCATGCAGTGCTTCGTGCTTGGAGGCGTTATAACTATTTTATGGTTCGCTTTCGGCTACAGTTGGGTGTTCGGAACAGGCTTTGCCGACAGTCCGCTGGGTTTCCTTATCGGCGGATTCGACAAGGTCTTCCTCCGCGGCGTCCGCCTCGACACCCTCAATCCCCTCGGAGGCGGCATTCCCGAGATGCTTTTCGCCCTCTTCCAGTGCATGTTCGCCATCATCACGCCGGCCTTGATCATCGGCGCATTTGCCGAGCGCGTGAAATTTTCAGGTTACCTGATGTTCATCATCCTCTGGTCTGTTCTGGTTTACAATCCCATGGCGCACTGGGTCTGGGGCGGCGGCTGGCTGCAGCAGATGGGCGCAATCGACTTCGCAGGCGGCACCGTAGTACACGTCAACGCCGGCGTCTCGGCGCTAATCATGGCGCTGCTCATCGGTAAACGCCGCGGCTACAAACCAAACCGCCCTACAACGCCTCACAACGTTACATTCGTCTTTATGGGCGCCGGATTCCTCTGGCTTGGCTGGTTCGGCTTCAACGCCGGCAGCGGCCTTGCAGCCGACGGTCTCGCGGCCTCCGCCTTTCTGGTAACGCACCTCTCGACCGCCAGCGCGGTAGTAGTATGGATGTGCATCGACTGGATTCGCAACGGCAAACCTACTACCGTAGGCGTCAGCACGGCCGCCGTAGCCGGACTTGTAGCCATCACCCCCGCCGCGGGCACGGTTGACGTCTTCGGAGCAATAGCTATAGGCTCGGTCTCGTCTGTGGTATGCTTTTTCATGGTCGCCGTCGTGAAGGAAAAGTTAGGCTACGACGATTCGCTCGACGCATTCGGCGTTCACGGCATAGGCGGCGTCATCGGCTCAATCCTTACAGGCGTATTCGCGACCCGCCTCATCACGGGCGCAGACGGCGTACAGGGCGCACTCTACGGCGACTGGCATCAACTATGGGTACAGCTCGTCGCAACCATAGTAGCAATCGTTTACAGCGCCGTCCTTACCGTCATCATCTTTTTCATAGTTGACAAGACGGTCGGCGTGCGCGTCTCCCCCCGCGTCGAAGAAGAAGGACTGGATATATATGAGCACGGAGAAATGCCGTATAACTGAATTGAGAATTGAGGGTTGGAAATTAGAAATTAGAAATTAGAAATTTGAAATTGAGGGTTGACGCGGTATGTGGATGGATAATATCGAATGCAGGACGGTTTGACGCGGTAGGGGCGACCCTTGCGGTCGCCCTTCGCATGTTTCTACATGATTTTTTCTTTGGATGCGTGATATTATGAACAAACTTCATGCCCCGTATGTCGTCATTCTGGGAAATCATGACTG
>JAITNE010000058.1 GCA_031290635.1 Tannerella sp.
CGGTAATTGGCGCCCGCTTTTTCAATCTTTTTGATGCTGCCGAAGGCAAGAAAGTAGATATTTACCGGTTGCTGGGTGTGCAAAGTATCCGACGTAACGATGTACTTGTTTTTCATTATCCCTATCCGAATAACGACGATAAGATTGAAATGCATCTCTTGAAATACTATATCAAGCGTTGCGTAGCCATCGCGGGCGATACGTTTTATATTGACAATGGCATCTACAAGGTGAAAGGCATAACGGATTCATTAGGGGTGCATTCCCGACAGTTGCAACTATCCGAAAGAGCGGACAGTACGTTTAGAGCGGAAGTTTTTAATTGTTTTCCAAATGATTCGACCTATCAGTGGAATATCAAGAATTTTGGGCCTTTGTTTGTGCCGGGGAAAGGCAGCAAAGTGCAGTTAGAAGCACGGAATATTGTGTTGTATCGCAAACTGATAATGTACGAAACAGATAAGGGCATTGAGGTCAGGGACGGTCAGGTGTATTTGGATGGCGAAGTTTTATCATCCTATACGTTTACAAAGAATTACTATTTTATGGCAGGCGATTTTGCGCTTAATTCGCGTGATTCGCGCTATTGGGGATTGTTACCGGAGGATTTGATTGTCGGTAAGGCGGCGTTTATATGGAAATCTATTGACCCATATACGGAGAAATATCGCTGGAAGCGGTTTTTTAAAGCAGTAAAATAACGGGAAGTTTGGGTCGTGTTGTTTTTACGTGAATCCCCGATGGGGAATAAAGGTGTATGTGATGATGATTTCTATTGATATGTATCCCCTCTGGGGATGTGCCGTATTAATTCGTCGTGCCTCCATAGTATGAAGCTGGAGCTTCATACCTCCCAGCTTGTCGCACATGTCCATCGCTGTTTTGGGCGTCGTATTGACAAAATCAGTAGTCCATCGGTATCAGAAGTAGCAATCCACCGGTATTTGACTCTCCATTCGCTTGTTTTTTGATAAAAAATTATTACTTTTGTGGCTTGTTGTCAGAGTATTTGTCAACAATTTTGAATTAATTAATTAACTATCAATATGCTAACGGCAAAAGAATTAAGAGAATCATTTTTGAAGTTCTTCGCATCGAAGAATCATCATATCGTAGCTTCCGCTCCGATGGTAATCAAGGGAGACCCTACACTTATGTTTACTAATGCGGGTATGAACCAGTTTAAGGACGTCATACTCGGTAACTCGCCTGTCAAATATCCTCGTGTCGCCGATTCGCAGAAATGTCTGCGCGTCAGCGGTAAACACAACGACCTCGAAGAGGTAGGGCATGACACCTATCATCATACTATGTTTGAGATGCTCGGCAACTGGTCGTTTGGCGACTATTTCAAGCATGAAGCCATTGATTGGGCTTGGGAGTTTCTTGTGGAGACGCTGCATCTCGAGCCTGCTCGCCTCTATGCGACTGTGTTTGAAGGCAGTCCGTCCGAAAAACTCTCGCGCGACGACGAGGCGGCCGGTTTCTGGCAAAAATATCTGCCACCAAGTCATATTATCGAAGGCAACAAGAAAGATAATTTCTGGGAAATGGGCGATACAGGCCCATGTGGTCCATGTTCCGAGATTCATGTCGATTTGCGCTCGGACGAAGAGCGTGCAAAGACAGACGGAGCTACCTTAGTCAACCACGACAATCCGCTCGTGATTGAGATATGGAATCTGGTCTTTATGCAGTTCAACCGCAAGGCCGACGGCTCGCTCGAACCGCTGCCTAACAAGGTGATAGATACCGGTATGGGCTTTGAACGGCTCTGTATGGCTGTGCAGGATAAGAAGTCGAACTACGATACCGACGTTTTTCAGCCCTTGCTCGGCGCTATTGCCGAAACGACAGGCACACGCTATGGCGTTGATGCACGCAAGGATGTGGCCATGCGCGTCATAGCCGACCATATACGCACGATTGCTTTTTCTATCACCGACGGACAGTTGCCGTCGAATGCCAAGGCAGGATACGTCATCCGCCGTATTCTGCGCCGCGCCGTCCGCTATGGATATACCTTTCTCGACCGTCGCGAGGCTTTTATGTATCGCCTGCTTCCTACCCTCATCGATACTATGGGGGAGGCTTATCCCGAGTTGTCTGCCCAGCAGGAACTTATAGGCAAGGTGATGAAAGAAGAAGAAGATTCGTTTTTGCGGACGCTCGAGACGGGTATCCGCCTGTTGGACAAGAAAACAGAAGACACTAAGGCAGCCGGAAGTACGACGCTCGACGGCGCAGACGCATTCACACTGTACGATACTTACGGCTTCCCCTTGGACTTGACCGAATTGATATTGCGCGAGAACGGTTTATCAGTTGAAATCGAGGGCTTTAACGTAGAGATGCAGAAGCAGAAAGAACGCGCTCGTAATGCGGCGGCTGTCGAGACTGGCGACTGGGTTACGGTGCGCGAAGGCGACAGCGAGTTTGTGGGCTACGACCTTACCGAGTGCGACGCCGAAATACTGCGCTATCGCAAGATAAAACAGAAAAACCGCGAACTCTATCAGATAGTGCTGGATAAAAGCCCTTTCTATGCAGAGATGGGCGGTCAGACAGGCGATAGCGGCCGACTTGTTGCCGCAGACGGCGCTTCAGTCGAAATCATCGACACCAAGCGCGAAAACAACCTGCCGGTACATATAGTCGAAAAGCTGCCTACCGACCTTACGGCTACGTTTACTGCCCGCATCAATCGTGAGATGCGTCTGCGTTCCGAAGCTAATCACTCGGCTACTCACTTGCTGCATGAGGCTTTGCGCGAGGTGCTGGGCAAGCATGTAGAACAGAAAGGTTCATACGTCTCGCCTGATTCGCTGCGCTTCGACTTCTCCCATTTTCAGAAAGTTACGGACGAAGAGATACGTCGCGTCGAAACTGTCGTCAATGCTCGTATCCGCGAAAACTTTCCACTCGAAGAACATCGACATGTGCCTGTAGCAGAGGCCAAACAGATGGGCGCTATGGCTCTCTTCGGCGAGAAATACGGTGATGACGTGCGGGTTGTCCGCTTCGGCTCTTCAATCGAACTGTGCGGCGGTACGCATATACCCGCAACCGGCATGATTGGCTCGATGTACATTGTCGGCGAGAGTTCGATAGCGGCTGGCGTAAGGCGTATAGAAGCCGTTACCGCCGTTAATGCCGAGAAACTGTTCTATTTCGCACAAGACAGCATCCGCGAAATCCGCGCTCTGTTTAACAATGTGCCTAACCTTGCGACTACTATTCGCAAGTCAATAGATGAGAATGCCGATTTGAAGAGACAACTCGGCGAGTATATAAAAGAAAAAGTAGCCTCATTGAAGCAGGAAATACTTTCGCACGCTGTTGAACGTAACGGCGTCAAACTGCTGATATACAAAGGTAAAGGCAACCCGGAAGCATTCCGCGACATCGCTTTCCAAATCAAGGGCGAAGCGGTTGAAACAGAGCGTTTCTGCTTCGTTGCAGGGATAGAAGACGCAGAGAAGTGCGGCGTAGTGGTTTTGTTGAGCGACGCATTGGTAGCCGACGGTCTTAACGCCGCTACGCTTATCAAGGAAGGCGCTCGTTATATTCAGGGCGGTGGCGGCGGACAAGCGCATTTCGCTACAGCCGGCGGCAAGAAACCTGACGGCCTCTCACCCGCCATTGACGCTATCCTCGTAGCAGCCGGACTAAAATAAGATATGTATGGTTATAATAACAAAAGAAATCGTTTCCATACTATGGACTTTCCTCGCTTCAGCCGGTCATGACAAGGTTTTTGTGTTGACCGACACTAACACTCGCGACAAATGTTTGCCTTTGGTTGCGCCTGCTTTGGAGGCTTTCGACGCCGAATACATTACTATTGATGCGGGGGATATGAAGAAAAATATTGAGCAGGTAGCTATTATTTGGGAGGCGCTGTCCTCGCGTGGGGCCTCGCGTAACTCTCTGCTCGTCAATCTGGGAGGCGGTATGGTTACAGACATTGGCGGTTTTGCCGGCGCTACATTCAAACGCGGTATCCACAACCTCAATATCCCTACTACGCTGATGGCGTCGGTTGATGCAGCTGTTGGCGGTAAGACAGGCATCAATTTTCAAGGACTTAAAAATGAGATAGGCTCATTTTATCAACCTGATTGCGTGATGATTGATTGCGCTTTCCTGCACACATCCGACCGCGATAATATCCTTTCGGGTTACGCCGAGATGCTCAAGCACGGACTTGTCAGCGACCGTCCGACATATACCGATATTATAGCTTTTGACGTTAATAGCCAAACGATTGATATAAACAGGCTGAACGAATTAGTTCGCGTTTCGGTAGCCGTCAAGGAACGTATTGTAGCCGCAGATCCTCGTGAACAAGGCGTCCGCAAGGCGCTCAACTTTGGGCACACCATCGGCCATGCCGTTGAGAGCCTCTCATTTGCTAAAAACAGTCCGCTGCTTCACGGTCACGCCGTAGCTGCCGGAATGGTC
>JAITNE010000075.1 GCA_031290635.1 Tannerella sp.
AATGAGTATCTGCGTGCCGTCAGGTACGCGATAAATCAGCCGATAACACGTTCCGGTTCTACCATATCTTGTCCCTAACGGGACAGGGACGCTACCAATGACGGACACGTGCGAAGCAAGTCCCGAAGGGACGTAATTTTCATAACCGCAGAGTTTATTCCGATAAATCGGAATAGCGATAGCGCAGCCTGCGGTAGGACATCCACACCACAGCTGCCTGAAAGGCAGGACAAGCATGTGAGTTCTGCCTTTCAGGCAGATATTGTTGTACGGTTTTTCCGCGTCATTTCACCTTGTTTAATTTTTTTATAGAGACTCGCAATGACGATACCGTCATCCTACAAAAAAAAGAAATCCTGACTTCTAATTTCTAACTCCTAATTTCTAATTTCTAATTTCTAATTTCTAATTTCTAATTTCTAATTTCTCAATTCAAAACGGGTATCCGAGGGCGAGGTGGAAGCCGAGGGCGTCGCTGAGGGAGGGAGTATTGAAGTAGCCGCGACGGGAGGTGTCGTAGGGGAAGTGTAGGGCGTAGCCGACGTCGAAGCGGAAGATTAACAAGTCCATGTTGTAACGGAAGCCTAAACCGGTGCCGAGGGCGACGTCAGTAAATAAATGTCGCCAGGAGAAAGTGCCGCCGGGGCGGGTGTCGTCATGACGAAGTAGCCAGACGTTGCCGGCGTCGAGGAAGAAGGCGGCTTCGAGGTCGCCAACCAAACCGAAACGGTATTCGGCGTTGCCTTCGAGTTTGAGGTCGCCGTTTTGGTCGATGTAGGCGTAGGGATTGTTGGGGTCAGGGGCGAAGCGGCCCGGACCTATGCTGCGGATGGTGAAGGCTCGGATGCTGTTTGCACCGCCAACGTAGAAGCGCTCGTTGTAGGGCGCGACGGTAGAATTGCCGTAACTGTAGATTATGCCGCCTCCAAGACGTGTTGCAAGGCGATTGGTGCGGTTTATATACAGGTTGTAGCGCAGCTCGGTGGACGCCCGAATGTATTGGGAGTATGTGTTGCCGAAAATTTTGTTTCTGCGAAAGGAAGTTTTAAAAGAATTTCTTCCTAAGATACCGTATATTCCTGAAATAATATTTCCGGCTTCGGAGACCGAGAAACGCCAGATAGTCTTGCTCCTTTCTTCGCGGACGGAGGAGTTGTCGAGCGTGTACTCGTATTCGATGGCGGGGATAAAGTTGTCCTGCAGACTTTGATTCAGCGAGGGATTGAAGGAAACTATCTCGTCGAAGCGGGCGGTAGTGCTCTCTAATTTGTTGAACACAAGGCGTAGCGGGGTGAATGAATGATGTCGGATGGCGTAGGGCTGGAAATCGTATGACAAAGCGCCGCCGAAACTGAGCGTGCGATAGTAGCCGGCGCGATTCAGCAGGGCGATGTTGAGGTCGAGGTGAGTCGTTGCGTAGAAGTCGTAAGCGCGGCGGCCAATGCGGGGTAAAACAAGGCGGGGAAACAGCAGACTGCCCTTTAATCCCAACTCGTAATTGTTTATCACGCCGGTAGTATTGTTGAGGAACTTCCGCGTGTACCACTCGTAAGAGCCGTAAACGCCGGCCGTCAAGACCTCTCCCCCACCCAGAAAGTTGTTGCGGGAGATGTTAACGCGGGTAATCGGTCCGGCATAATCGTTGTCGTTGACCGTAGCTCCGGCTTCAAAGGATACCGCCAGAGGATAGTTGTAGGAAGTGTTAATCCTTAGATTAAGTATGTCGCCGACGGTATCGTTCGGGGAAAAGCGGAGGTCGGTGAAGCGAAAAACGTCAAGCCGGTTGAGCGCCTCCAAAGTCTGCTCCTGACTGCTGAGCGAATACAAATCGCCGGTGGAGAACTTTATCTGGTCGTAGAGGACGGAGGGTTTTACGCGGAGTTTGGTTTCGTAGCGAAGGAGGAGGTTCTTGTAAACAAGGCTGTCGTCAGGACGTTGACCGTCGTAGCCGCTAAGGTTGATGGTGATAGAGCCAATCCGCCATGGCCGGAGGATGCTGCGGGGTGCGCCCTGCTTGAGGGTGGCCTGCAAGGAAATCTTCTGCGGAGAAATAGTGGAATCGGCATTGAAAACGATGTACTCGGGCTGGAAGTAGAAGTAACCTTTTTCGCGCATCAGGCGGGTTATGCGCTGTCTTTCGGCTTCAAGGAGGTCGGTCGAAAAGGGGTCGCCGCGATGCAGGAGGCGGCCGGCTTCGTCAAGCTCGAAAAGGGTGTCGGTGCGGAACGCGACGCGGCGATATTCTATAGAATCAAGGGTGTATGGCTGATTAAATCTGATGCGGTAGATGATTCCGGCTTTCAGGGAATCGCGGGTATTATGGATGACGTCGTATTCTACGGAGCTGTTGAAGTAACCGTTGTCGCGAAGGACGCCGGAAACGATTCCGCTCCTTACGGCAGGGTTTACGGCAGAGATAAAGACGGGTCGGGCGGCGAAAGGTTTTAGCAGCATCTGCTTAAAACGGGGTTTTGGGTTGACGGTAGCGTTGTACATCCACAAACCGAAGGGCAAAGGGGTTCTGACGGATGAACTGCCCAGCAAGGCGTTGTTAGGGGCGGAAGCAAGGGCGGCGTCAATCCGGTCGTAAATGAGGTCGTCAACGGCGACGCTGTCTTCGTCGAGGTACTCTATAGCCTTGACGCCGGTGTAAAGCAGCTCGCCGGCAGGAATGTTGCGAGTGGTGGAACAAGCGGCGAGAATTAAAATAATTAATTGAGAATTGAGAATTGAGAATTGAGAATGGGCGACGTAGAGGCTGGGCTTGCCCCTGCCCAATAGGGAATTGAGAATTGAGAATTGAGAATTGAGAATGTAGGGGCTGGGCTTGCCCCTGCCCAATTTAGGATGAGGAAAAGCAATCTTGAACTGCTTAGATTGCTTCGCTATGCTCGCAATGACGAATGTGCGACACGCAATAACCCTACGGATGTACGCCATGCAATGCCGCAGGGTCGTAGTCGTAGTCGCCGTCATTGCGAGGCACGAAGCAATCTTGTAACTCGCCGTCGCCGTCCCCCAGAGGCACGAAGCAATCTGGTAACTCGCCGTCGCCGTCATTGCGAGGCACGAAGCAATCTTGTAACTACCAATGACGAATGTGCGACACGCGATTGAAAACAGGTTTCCGCAAATCCCGTGAATTATGTTAATCCTGAAAATCCTGCTAATTCTGTAAATAATTATGGAAGTAATTCCGGCTATGTTATGCTTCATCTTGCAAAAGTTTTAATTAAAACGGAAAGATTTCATCCGGCGATTATAATAAAAGCTAAGGCCGGTCTTAGTGATTTCACCCTCGAAAAGACTTTCGTAGTCCTTGCGTCGAAATATCTTTACCGAACGTGAACCGCTTACATCCAGCCGATATTCCATAGATATGTCGTCCAGCAGAAGGCGGTCGCCCAGAGCAGGGTCTTTCGTAGAATACCTCAGACCGAGTTCGGTCTTGAGTCTGTCGGTCATAAATGTCTTGTAGAAACGTCCGAGATAATCAATCCTTCGACCCATGCCGTAAGTGCCGTCGTAAGTATGAACATCGAATGAAAACGGCACTTCACCCATCAAACTGCCGAGCATGTTCTTGATTTCACGCTGAAGCAGACTGTTGAGCGCAGCCCCTACGTTGAGGTTGTCGCTGCCTGTACCGCTGCCCGAAAGATAGATGCCGGCGACCAGCAAACTGACGGCTTGCTTGCTGCGCTCCTCGCTTCCCATAGCTGTAAGCTGGTTTTGCGCCGCAGCGTCGGTAGGAGCTTCAAGCAGAAACTGCACGGAAACGTCTTCAAGATTATCCTTCATCTGAATGCCGGTGTTGAAGTCAACCATGCGCGACTGTCCGTCGAAATTGACCGTAGAACGTACCCGCGAGTAAGCCGAAACATCCAGATAAGGGTTCTCAGGCCGACCTTTCCAGTCGATATAACCGCCGGTGCGGATAGTGAAATCGGTCAGTGGAATGACGGGAATAGAGTAGCGCATCGAGCCTTCGGCAATGGTGTAGCGGCCATTCAGACTGACTTCGCCCTGCGGAGTATATCTGAACGAGAGCGAGCCGCCGCCGCGCAACTCGACGTGGTTAGTACGCGCTTCATCCAAATCAACCCTGACGCGCACCGTAGGGTCGATGCTGATTGTAAGCAGAACGTCCGTACCTCCGCTGACGGCAAAACTTCGAGCCATACGGGTAAAACTCAACGGGCGACGCTGACGGCGCGGCAGAGTGTCGGCAAAATAAGTGAAGTTGACCAGCCCCTCGAAGCCGTCCTGCACGTCGAGGCGCGAATCAGCCAAGATGCAGGTCAGGTTAGTGCTTCCGGGGATATGCAGATTGCCGCGCAGCCGCATCGCCTGTAACGCGCCCTGCAGGGTAATGTTAGCGTCCAGAAAGAGTTTGCCGTAGGCGATGTTGTCGGCATTCTTGCGAGAATCAATCAGTTGGACGTTCGAGGCGGCAAGTTTGAGGTCTGCCGCAGGAACATCGCTCGTGATGGAATTTATCCTGCCGGTGATAACAAAAGGGTTGTTGTGGGCGTCGTAAACCTTGTAATTGTCGAAAAGAATATTATTTCCTTTGATAATTATTTCCTGCTCGTCGAAGCGCAGGGCGGTGGCGGAGGATGGAATAAACGCCGTAGCATCGTCAAGGCGCAAACTGCCGTCAATAAGAGGCTGCGCGGACGTGCCGGAGATATTAATCCGGCCAACCAGAGAGCCGGCTAAAGTCGCCAAACTGTCGGGGATAAAAGGAGAGATGATGGATAAAGGAAGATGATCGATGGAGATAAGACCTTCGATAAGGCCTTTTTCGTCGGATGAGTTGGTGGATTGGGTGGGGATGACGGTGTCTTGGGTGGATGAGTTGGTGGATTCGCTTGATTCATGGTAGAGCGCCGAAAGCGAAGCAACTTCTTTGGAAGAATGAAAAACGTGCATATCTACCTGATGCCGGCCTCTATCTAAAGGCATATAGGATGCGTTAAGCAGAATTTCGCCAATACGACCGTTGTTGTAGAATAAATTATCGACGTCGCAGTCTCCCAAAATCATAAACGAAGACTCGTGAGGCTGATACCGTAATCCCATATTCAAAATCCCCTTCAAAGGAGGCATAAAACTAAATCCGCTCGATACATCCGCAAGATCAATCTGATTAAATTCGACCATAATCTCGCTATAAACATCATCCGAAGAAAAAATATTATCATCCGAAGAATGAATCCATACCGAAGAATTTGCGTTCCCTTGCAATCGCAGATTAGCTTTTATATCCTTAAAACTTTTGAAGTGTACATAATTATCTTCATTGACCGTAAAAGGCATAAACGCGATAACAGGCTTCTGCGTAGCACATCCCCCTCCGGGGGCTTGGGGGCTGTTATTCTTTGGATAGAGCTTGAACTCAAACCCGCCGTCCATCGCCTTGCGGGCATTAATCCCCAAAAACAGCCCGCAATTGCCGCGACTGTCCGTGAAGGTGACAAACATATCAGCGTCCCTGTCATTCCCGAACACATAACCCGACGCAGTAGCTTGAAATGCTTCCTGATTGCGAAACCGCTTCTTGGTAACATCAGCACGGTATTGCAAACCAGCAGAATCAGTGTAAACACCAAAACGGATGGTATCAATCTTCAGCGTATCCTTGACCAAAGCCAGCATGTCGGCGTCAATCGCCAGCCCGCTGCCCGGCGAACAAACAA
>JAITNE010000099.1 GCA_031290635.1 Tannerella sp.
GCATTTATCATCACAAAAGAGGGATTTACGTTGACTGAAGAGATTGTAAAGGACTTTTGTCGCGGCAAGATAGCACGACACAAGATTCCGAAGTATGTATTTTTCGTTCAGGAGTTTCCCATGACCGGCAGCGGCAAAATCCAGAAATTCAAGCTCAAAGAACTAAGCCTGAAACTTATCAGCAGTGAACAGTGAACAGTGAATGGTGAACAATTCACAGTCATTGCGTTTCACATAATCGTCCTACGGAAGCACGAAACAATCTAAGATATATCCGGTATCGTCATTGCGAGGCACGAAGCAATCTAAAATATATCCGGTGACTTGCAAAGTATCATACAATAAATTTCTTTAAGTTTATGTCTAAATAAGACCATAAAAACATGAATTAATTTTGATATAATAAAGTTTGAAACAAATAATCTTTATTAAATGACGTATTTCTAAAATAATACTTATCTTTGCAGCCGGTTCAACTTAATATACAACGATATGAGAACAATTTTCATCTTATTACTGTGCTGTCGGATGGCAGCCGCGCAGGACGCAATCCAAATCACGCACGGTCCATACCTCCAAAACATGAGCGACAACGAAGTTACCGTCGTTTGGGTAACAGACCGTAACGCCATCTCCTGGGTAGAGCTTGCGCCCGACGACGGTACGCACTTCTACCTGCAGGAAAGACCGAAATTCTTTGCCGCCAGGAACGGCGTCAAGCTCGAAAGTACCGTTCATTCGGTCAAACTCCGAGGCCTCAAGCCTGCTGAGCGCTATCGATACCGTGTATTCTCGCAAAGCGTTCTTGCACGCGAAGGTCATAACATCACCTACGGCCGCGTAGCCTCCTCGACCGCCTACAGACCGCCTGTTTTCACCACCCTCGACCCTGATGCCCGCCGGGACGTCGCCTTCGGCATGGTCAACGACATTCACGGTCGCAGTGAAGTGCTCGACACGCTTCTGCGCATCCTCGACCCACTCAAACAAAACATGATTTTCTTCAACGGCGACATGGTTTCGTCGCTCACCGGCGAAGACGACCTCTTCACCGGCTTTATGGACGTCAGCGTCAAGGCTTTTGCGCAGACCGTACCGATGTACTACGCGCGTGGCAACCATGAAACGCGCGGCGTATTTGCTACCCGCTTCCAGGACTACTTCTCCCCTCAAAGCCCCGAACTCTACTACATAGTCCGACACGGCCCCGTCTGTTTCCTCGTCCTCGACAGCGGTGAAGACAAGCCCGACACCGACGTCGAGTACAGCGGCATCACCGACTACGACTACTATCGCACGCTTGAGGCCGAATGGTTGCGCGACGTCTTGAAGAATCCACAGTTCGCCGACGCTCCCTGCAAGGTCGTAATCTGCCACATCCCGCCCTCGCGCGACTGGCATGGCGAGAACGAGGTGCTGACCAGGTTTGCACCCCTTCTCAACGACGCCAAAGTGGACGTAATGCTCTGCGGCCACCTCCACACCACCATCAAACGCATGCCGGACGCGACGGTAAAGTTTCCTGTCCTCATCAATTCAAACAATTCCGCAGTTCGCGGCACGGTGAATGCGCAGGGATTATCTCTCGAAATCATCAACATGGACGGCACTATAGCCGAGACGTTCAAAGTTGTACGCTGAAAGACAGATAAACAAGGGAGATTCTCAATTCTCAATTCTCAATTCTCAATTCTCAATTCTCTATCCCCTATTCTCAATTAAAATCACTACCTTTGCAGAAAAAAAGTTATGGAGAAAATACTTTTCACAAGGAAGATGAAACTGGCTGACTTGATTTCAAAGAATCATAATCTCATCCTTATGTTGCCGCGATTAGGCATTCCGCTTGGCTTTGGGGATAAAAGCGTCGAAGAGGTCTGTACGAAATATAATGTGCCGACGGACTTCTTCCTGCTTATCTGCAATGTCTATTCTTTCGACGCCTATCTGCCCGCCGAGAACGACGTCCTTACTACCGATATGAGCCGGCTGATCCCATATCTGCGAGCTTCGCATCGCTATTATCTCGACGAACGATTGCCGCACATCGAGTGGCATATCAATCGCATTGCCGACAATACCGACCCCAAATACGGTCATCTGCTTAGAAGCTTCTTTGCGGGATATAAAAATGAATTGTCCGTGCATTTTATCTACGAAGAAACGACTGTCTTTCCGTATATCGAAACATTGATGGCCGTCCACAGGCAGGATAAATATCGTATCAGCGACTTTGAAGACGCTCACAACGATATTCAGGATAAACTCAACGACCTCCTGCAAATCATCATCAAATACCTGCCCGGTAACGCCTCACAGAGCGACTCTATCAGCATAGTGCTTGACATCTACCAGCTTGCGTCCGACCTCAATAAACATACCCTTATCGAAGATAAAGTCCTTATCCCTTACGTCAAACTGTTAGAAAAATCAATATGATCGAGAGAAAAAGACTGCTGATTGTAGAGCCTTCGAGTATCATAACCGAAGGACTAACTGTGATTCTGAAAGAATCGGCTAAGTTTGATATACTCTCGCCTGCGGCAGACGTCGAAAACCTCCCCTCACGCCTCGCCTCCGCTCATCCTGACATTCTGCTTATCAACCCTACGCTCCTGCCGCCTTCAAAGCGTCCTGCTCTGACGGCTACAATGCAGGAATATCCGCAGCTGGCAGTCATGGCGCTTGTCTATCAATACGTAGAACCTCCGTATCTGCGCCTCTTTCACGGCATGGTCGATATTCGCGAAGAACGCAAGCGCATAACCGACGTCATCCTCGAATGCTGCGCTGCGCTTATCGCCTCCGAAACGGTCGAGGATAACAGCTACGAACTGACAAACCGTGAAACCGACGTGCTTATACTTATAGCCAAAGGTCTGATGAATAAAGAAATCGCCGAGCGACTGACTATCTCTATCCACACAGTCATTTCGCACCGCAAGAACATCACCCGCAAAACCAATATCAAATCGGTCGCCGGCCTCGCTATGTACGCACTGATGAATAACCTCGTCGAAGAAGGCGCTATCTGAGTTAGCACACTTTGATTACAGGTATGTTCAGCAGGAAAGCAAGTTTTTGGATTTTGTCGGCTATATGACCTGTGCCGATGGCAGTGTGATGCGAAGGTCCGGCCTTGCTCCACGTATCCATAAAGCTACGGACTGAAATCGAGAACCTATAGCGGCTGTTTGTGTTACCGATGTTCATCGTCGGACCTTCGACCGACTGCCCTTCGGCTACAAGCAGGAAAACGCCCTCGCCGTTCTCGCAGACCGACAGCAAGGTAACATCGCCGTGACGGACGCTCATCTGAATAGATAATCCCTTGCCCGGCTTGCCGTGATAAACCGATAGCGGCACTAATCCTACCCGCCCTTCGGCAATAGCGAAGTGAGCCGGGCCGTCATGTCCGAGCATGATGACGTCGTCGTTGAAATCCATTGCGTAAAACTCCGAAAACGAGCCGCCCGCGCCAAACTCCGACATTATCTTCATCGCTTGAGCGTTCTTGACCTCGCATTCACCGGCTACAGGTATCTCTCGCCCCGTCAGCAGTGTGTTGCCGGCAATCACTGAAGTCGAAATATCCTCATAATCGTTGCCGTCAACACCCTCGTAATAGTAAGCCATAGAGCCAAGCTCGTGAGCGCCGATAATCTTGTCCAACGCAACCGAAGTACGCGCCGCCCGCAGCAGTTCATACTCCTCACAGTCGGGCGAGACGTCGAACTTCTCCCCGAACTCCTTTAACTTGTCGGCCACCTCCGTCTCGGTCGCCTCATCGCGATACTTCTTCACTTCGCACATCTCAAGCAGCTCGATATGAGTGCCGAACACAGCCGCCTGCCGCGTCGTATCGGTGTAAACGTCCAGCATCCCGCAATAATAATGTCCAAGGACGCCCAGACGGTTGTTGCGCATGGCGTAACGTGCCCGCGCAGCTTCGACCCAGCCTTCAATCTCTTTCCAGGCAAACGTGTCGGCGAGGTATCCGGTAACAAACTCATAGCGCAAGCCGGCGCGGTTGAAGACGTTCGCTATCTCCGGCGCCGAGCAAGCCTGACAGTGAGCCAGCCAGAAGCCCGTCATCTTCCCACGATCGCCAAGACTGTTGATATAATCATAGTCAATCGCAGGCACGGGCTGCAGGTTGAGGATGATTATCGGACAGTTGAGCCGTTGAGCTACGGGCAGTATTGTCGATGACAGACAATATGTCGATACGTAGAGAAAGACCAGCTCGACCTCCCCTTTTGCAAATATCGACGCCGCTTCGAGCGCCTTGCGGGGGTTGTCGACCATCCCTGCATCTACGACCTCAACCTCGCATTTTGCTTCAATATTACTCTTGATTTGCGTCTTATACGCAATCAGTTCGTCCAGCAGTCCGTCGAACTGCCCCCAATAGGTGTCTAAACCTGTGGCAAAAAGCCCAATTTTCAATTTCTGTTTCATGATAAATAATTTGCCGCAAAGTTACATGAAATTTTTTAATTCGTGCCGTTATGCAATAAAAAACTTCTACGGATTTGGATGATTGAAAAATAAACAATACCTTTGTAGCCGAATAAAGCATATCTTATGAAATACAATATTGACTTACAAGAGCCGGCTCTCCGCGAAAGCGCGAAAGTCGAATGGAAAGAAAACGGCGATGACAAGGACGTATGAATATTATCTTTAATTTTTAAAATATTTATCCTATGAAAAAAAGTATTATTTTTATTATCAGCATTTTAATGACCGTTCCCACATTTGCCCAGAACAAGAAGTTAGGCAACGAAACAGAGGAACAGAGATCTCAACGCATGGAATGGTGGACAAACGACCGCTTCGGCATGTTCATCCATTTTGGACTCTATGCACTGCCCGCGAGGCACGAATGGGTGAAACAAAACGAACGTCTCACCACCGAACAGTACGAAAAGTATTTTGAATTGTTCAATCCCGACCTCTACGACGCTAAGGCTTGGGCTAAAAAGGCTAAACAGTCAGGTATGAAGTACGCCGTAATCACGTCGAAGCATCATGAGGGCTTCTGTCTTTTCGACTCGAAATTCACGGACTACAAGTCAACCAACACTCCTTTCAAACGCGATCTTATCAAAGAATTTGTCGAGGCTTATCGCGCCGAAGGACTGAAGGTGGGCTTCTACTACTCGCTTATCGATTGGCATCACCCGCATTTCACCATCGACCGCGTACATCCGCAACGCACCAATAAAACAGAAGATTATGCCAAGATGAATGAGGGTCGCGACTTCAGCATCTATCGCAAATACCTCCATGACCAGGTGCGCGAACTGCTTACCAACTACGGCAAAATCGATATTCTCTGGCTTGATTTTTCATACCCCGGAGAGTACGGCAAAGGTCATGAAGAATGGGGTTCAAAGGAATTGCTGGCTATGATTCGCAAACTGCAGCCCGGCATCATCGTTGACGACCGCCTCGACCTCGGCGAGTATGAAGACGGTCAGGACTTCACCACCCCCGAACAGTACAAAGTAGATAAATGGCCTGAACGCTACGGACGCAAATTTCCTTGGGAGACATGCCAGACTTTCAGCGGCTCATGGGGATACTATCGCGACGAAACTTCATGGAAGAACACCAAACAACTGCTCGTTCTGCTTATTGAGTCGGTCGGTAAGGGCGGCAACCTGCTGCTTAACGTCGGCCCTACAGGTCGTGGCGATTTCGATTACCGCGCTGATGCTGCGCTTGCCGGTATGGGTGAATGGATGGGACATAACAACCGCTCGATATATGGCTGCACCGAAGCGCCCGACGACTTCAAAGCGCCCGCCTCGAGCCTGCTGACATATAATCCGAAAAGCAAGCGGCTGTATATTCATCTCCTCGACTATCCGTTGCAGAACCTTCTGCTGCCCGGTTATGCAGGTCGCATCAAATATGCACAGCTTCTGCACGATGCTTCGGAAGTACGCTTCAATGAATCTGACGGTAACGTAAACCTTAGCTTGCCCGTCATTAAGCCCAATTATGAAATTCCCGTAGTCGAAATATTCTTGAAATGAGAACTTTTATTGTCATAATAACCGCATGTATATTATGCTGTTGTGGAAAAAAAACATCAATAGATGAACTGCGATGCGAGTACCTGAGCAACCCTCAGGGACTCGATGCGGTTCATCCGCGTTTTTCGTGGCTCATAACGTCTGCCGAACGCAGCGTTTATCAGAGCGCTTACCGTATCATCGTCAGCGACGTAATAGCGGAAGTAAAAGCGAAAAACGGTAACTGCTGGGATTCGGGACTGCGCTCCGAGAGCAACACCGTGAACGTGCCCTACGACGGTACGGCTTTGGAGAGCGACCGCACGTATTATTGGCGTGTATGCTCGCAAACCAACGGCAATGATGTATGGAGCGAAACGGCCGAGTTTCATACCGGCCTCCTGCACGAAGCCGATTGGAAAGCGCTCTGGATAAGCGCCCGCGACACTATCCGGCTCGAAGCTCCTGTATTTCGCAAATCATTCTCGGTGGATAAATCCGTGAAGTCGGCTTATGTGTATATCACGGCAGCAGGCTTTTACGAACTGTTGCTGAACGGCGAAAAAGTCGGCCTCGACGTGCTTAATCCCGTTATTACGGATTATCGCCAAACTGTGCTCTATTCGTCATATAATCTTACAAAGCATCTGAAGAAAGGCGAGAACGCTTTCGGGCTACTGCTCGGCAACAGCGCTTATAATATGGTTGGCGCTCAAAACAGGCATGGCTGGGGAGCAGCGCCTATCGGCAATCCGCGCTTCATACTACAGATGAGGATAGTGTATGACGATAACAGCGAATCGCTCGTTACAAGCGGCGATGAATGGAAATATACCGCCAGCCCTGTTACATACAACAATCTGCATGGCGGCGAAGACTACGATGCACGCAGGGAAATCAAAGATTGGGCGGAAGCCGGCTTGGACGAAACCGCTTGGCAGAATGCCGTAGTGGTAGCAAGTCCGGGAGGCCGCCCACGCTGGCAGTCCGTCCCTATCCGCGTTACCGAAACGCTCAAGCCCATAGCTGCTATAAAGCCTGCACAGGGCGTTTACCTCTACGATCTGGGACAAAATATTGCAGGCTGGTGGCGAATCGAAGTCAAGGGTTGCGCCGGACAGACTATCCGCGTGCGAGGCGCCGAAACGCTTAACAATAAGTTGTTCCCAAAGCCGCTTGAGCTTGGCGACAATATGAGCGACAAGTTTGCCTATCATTCCAGGACATGGACTGATTATACCCTGAAAAGCACAAAGTCGGAAATCTATGAGCCGCATTTTTTCTACACCGGTTTCCGCTATATTGAAGTGGCGACAGCCGATTCGTCCGACCTCGTCGACGTCAAAGTGGAAGGCAGAGTAGTGCGTTCCGACCTCACAAGTACAGGCGAATGGACTTCCTCCAACGACTTGCTTAACAGTATCCATCGCGCCGGTCTATGGTCGCAGAAAGGCAATCTTGTGGGTTATCCTACCGACTGTCCGCATCGCGAAAAAGGCGCTTATGGAGGCGATGGTCAGGTGATTGCAGAGACTTCGATGCACGATTTCGACATGGCGGCGTTTTATACCAAGTGGCTTAACGACATGCGCGATTCGCAGCGACCCGACGGCTGGATACCCAACACTACGCCTACGCTTGTAGGCGGCATGGGCGGCGGCGTAGCCTGGGGTAGCGCCTATCTGCTGATTCCATGGTGGATGTACAACTACTACGGCGACCGGCATATTCTCGAAGAACATTATCCCAACATGCTGCGATATCTGGCTTATCTTCGCAATCTGGCGCGTACCGACAGCAAACCCGAAGAGCCTTATATCATCAACTATTTCGACGGCTACTGGTACAGTCTGGGCGAATGGTGCGCTCCGGGTGGCGGCGACTGCCCTAATCACGACGTAGTAAGCACGTTCTACTATTATTACGACGCTCTTTTACTCTCGCAAATTGCTGAGGTGTTGGATCACAAGAATGAATCGCAATTCTACGCCTCATTGAGTGATACGGTCAAAAACGCTTTCAGGGAGAGGTTTTTCAATCCGTCCAATTCGCTCGTAGGGCTTGATTCATGTTTTCAGACCTACCAACTGCTGGCTCTGCAAGCCGATATTATGCCGGAGGAATATCGCGACGGCATACTCAAAACCATTGTCGATGATATTCACCGTCGTGATAACCATCTCAATACCGGCATCATAGGCACCAAGTATCTGTGGCCGACATTATCCGACGCAGGTTACGGCGATTTAGCCTTCAAGGTGGCTACACAAGAAACCTGCCCGGGCTACGGTTATTGGATTAGGAATAACTCCACAACCCTGCTCGAACAGTGGGATGGTCGCGATTCGCACAACCACGAGATGTTCGGCGCTGTAACGGAATATTTATATCAGTATCCGGCCGGAATACGCGCTCCCGGTCGGGGTAGCGACCAGGCATACAGACACATTCGTTTTGAGCCTCTTATAATCGAAGACCTCAATATGGTCAAAGCTTCACTGCAGACCATATCGGGTCAAATCTTCGCATCCTGGCAGCAGCATGACGGCGGCTATTCCTACGAAGTAACAATTCCGGCCAACACCCATGCTACCATTGTGTTGCCCGCCGCTAAATTTCAGCAATCGACGATCTCCGAGAGCGGCAAACACGTCTGGCATAACAGTTCCTTTGTACCCGGCGTCCAAGGCGTTACCGACATTAAAATATCCAAAAACAGTCTCACGATATTTTTGGAATCAGGCACTTATAGATTTGTATTTTAATACTTAGTTTTATGAAGCATATAAAGTTATTTTATTTAAGAGATTGTCCTTTCTGCAAGAAGGCGTTCGCGTATATTGACGAGTTGAAAAAGCAGGAGGCTTACAAGAACATTGAGATTGAAACGATAGAAGAATCGGAGTATCCCGAAATAGCGGACGCCTACGATTATTACTACGTTCCTACGTTTTATATAGACGGCGAAAAAGTACATGAAGGCGGAATCTTCCCGAACGAGGTCGAAGAACTATTCAAGAAGGCATCCCTTGTGTCCTGAATAATCCAATTAAATGAGGATAAAATTTGAAGATATGACAACAAACAACAGAAAATTGCCGATAGGCATACAGGATTTTGAGGATTTGCGTCAAAATGGTTACCTCTATGTAGATAAGACAGCCTACATCTACAGACTTGTTACTATGGGAAAGCCTTACTTTCTCGGTCGTCCGCGACGGTTCGGGAAAAGTCTTTTTCTCTCGACCCTGAAAGCCTACTTCCTTGGGAAGAAGGAGCTTTTCGAGGGATTGGAAATCGCTGATATGGAGAAGGACTGGATAGAGTATCCGGTGCTTTACATCGATCTGAATGGTGAGAATTATACAGATTTAGCGTCTTTGGAATCAGGCTTAGGACAGAACTTGCGACCAATGGAAGAAGACTGGGGCAGAGACCCCGAAGAAAAAACTTCGGCAACCAGATTTGCAGGGGTGATTAAACGCG
>JAITNE010000177.1 GCA_031290635.1 Tannerella sp.
GTTTGAAAATTTATTGCGCAAATGTAGTGAATTATTGTTTTGTAACAAGCCTGCTTTAAGTCGCGGCTTTCGACCACTTGAATTGCAAAAAATAGTTTTATTGCTACTTTAATTAAATACCTAATAATCAATAGTAATCAATGCTATAAATATTAGCTCTTTTTACTGCAAAGCCCCGTTACCCCCATTTTCAATGGCGCAACTGAGTCGATTTTTCGAGCATATTGGAGAGAACTGCAAATCGGTAGGCTCTTCTATGGCTCTATCTGCTACGACATCTTCTAAAATGCCGCAAAATCGCTGCAAAGATAGAGGTTTATTTTCAAACATACAAATTTGTCGGCGCTTTTTTTGAAGTTTTTTGGAAATAAGTTTTTAATGAGTTGAAATTAAGGACGTTATAAAGTTAGAAAATTGAGATTGCTTCGTACCTCGCAACGACGGACAGGTGTGACACGCAATGACGGGCGACGATTACCACTCTTAATTGTCAACTGTCAATTCTTCTTGTCCTGCGTTATCAGTGTACCATATTCAATTCAATCCTTTCCGTTCCGTCTGAAATCCATTCCATTCCCTAAGAACTCATTTTTAACACCTCTACAATGCATGAAATATTTTGAAAATGATTACTTTTGTTCTCTTAATGCAATGCTTATGACTATAACAATAGGTTTACTTATACCTTTTATAGGGACAATTCTCGGGGCGGCGATGGTTTTTATGCTTAAGGACGAGATTTCGCCACGACTGCAGAAACTGCTTCTGGGCTTCGCTTCGGGCGTGATGGTGGCGGCGTCGGTCTGGTCGCTGCTTATACCGTCGATAGAGATGGCCGAAGTGCAGGGGACGCTCGCTTCCTGGCTGCCTGCTTCCGTGGGATTCCTGGCGGGTATGGCGTTTTTGCTTCTTTTAGACAGCTTAATACCTCACCTTCATCTCCATTCCGATGAGCCGGAGGGCGTCAACTCGAAACTCAAAAAGTCAACCATGCTGGTACTTGCCATCACGCTTCACAATATACCCGAAGGTATGGCTGTCGGCGTGGTGTTGGCGGGTATGATGGAGGGCGTGTCGAACATAACCGGAGCCGGAGCTATGGCTCTGTCGATAGGTATTGCGATTCAGAATTTCCCCGAGGGCGCGATAGTTTCGATGCCGTTAAAGAGTGCAGGTCAATCGCGTCGCAAAGCCTTTGTGGCCGGCGCTCTGTCGGGTGTAGTCGAGCCGATAGCGGGGATCATAACCATCCTGCTGATACGGATAATGTTGCCTGTACTGCCTTATCTGCTTGCATTTGCGGCAGGTGCGATGATTTATGTCGTTGTCGAGGAACTGATACCGGAGGCTCAGAGCGGTCGTCACTCCAATGTCGCTACTATCGGCGTCGCGCTGGGCTTTGTGTTGATGATGATTCTCGACGTCGCGCTGGGATGAAATCAAAAACAGCCTGTGAGAGGTCTGAAAGGCCGTTGAAGATATTTTTTTGCAAATATTTCTTCGATTATTCTTTGTAATTCAAAAATAATGCGTACCTTTGCGGCCTAAAATAATCTGTTTCGTAGCTCCGCAAGGAGACGGTCCCATAGCTCAGTTGGTTAGAGCATCTGACTCATAATCAGGGGGTCCTTGGTTCAAGCCCAAGTGGGACCACACACGACCCTGACAGGATGCAAAATCCTGTCAGGGTCTTTTCTAAAAAATAATCCTTACTTTTGTGGCTAAAATTAAAGCGAAGGATGAGAAAGAATATCCGACATATAGTTGTGCGTTGGCTGGCGGTTGTGGCGTCGGCGGTTATTGCGTTTGCCTGCGCCAATATAGGCAATCCTAACGGAGGGCCTTACGATGAGACGCCTCCGAGGTTTGTTAGCAGCAATCCGGAGATGAATCAGTTGCGCTTCAAAGGAAAGAAGATAGAAGTTGTGTTCGACGAGTTTATTTCGGTTGATAATCCGAGCGAGAACGTGATAGTTACTCCTCCGCAGAAGCAGAGTCCTTTTATTCAAGCGGTCGGAAAAAAAATAAATGTCGAACTAAAGGATTCTCTTAAGGAAAACACGACCTATACGATTGACTTCACCAGCTCGGTGAGCGATAATAACGAGAAGAACGTATTAGAGAATTTCAGTTTCGCTTTCTCGACGGGAGACGTGCTCGACTCGATGCAGATTGGCGGGATGCTTATCAACGCCTACGACCTTGAGCCGGTGCAAAAGGTCATTGTCGGCATCCACAGCGACATGTCGGACACGGCTTTTACGCACACACCCCTGTTGCGCACCTCCAAGACCGACGAGCGCGGGCGTTTCGTCATCCATAACGTCGCCCACGGCGCTTATCATGTTTTCGCCCTCGAAGACAAGAACCGCAACTATTCTTACGACAAGAACAATGACGAGTCGCTGGCTTTCCTCGATTCGTTGATAATCCCCTGGTGCGAGCGGGCGATGGTGTCGGATACGATTTGGCGGGACACTATCACGGTCGACACGGTGAGGTTGGTCGAGCGGACGCTCTTCTATCCGAAGGATCTTCTGCTTTGGTATTTCAAGGATTCGATTACGCCACGTCAGCGGATGTTACGTCCCGACCGTCCGCAGGATTACATCTTCACCCTTAAATTCAACGCTCCTGTCGATACTTTCCCTATGCCGCAGCCCTTGAATTTCGAGCCTGAGGATACAACATGGTACGTTACGCAGCATGGTCAGGACGCCGAAGGTTTTGCTATTAATTATTGGGTGCTCGACTCGGCGATATACAAGATAGACACCTTGCTTGTTAGCGTTACGTATTGGAAAAACAACGACACGGTGCCCGATCTGCTCGAATTGCAGACAGATACCTTAACCCTCGTCAACAAAGAAGGGATGAAGAAAAAGAAGGAAGCCGCGCGTGCAGCCAAGCGACCTCCAAAAGTCAAGAAGCGCCCTAAGGACGACGCCGATTCGATACCTGCCGAGCCTGCGCCGCCGCCTCACGTCCCGCTACAGATGACGATTTCGCCATCGGGCGAATTGAATCCATACGACGAGATAAGCATTGTTTTTAACGAGCCGGTGATGGATGTTCGCAAGGAATTTTTCATTATGGAAGCGGCTGTAGATACGCTCTGGGAAGCGGCCGAGTTTGAGTTTGAGGCCGACAGCATTCACGCAATGACTTATCGTATCCGGCGGCCTCTGCGCTATGATGAGAAATATCGCTTGACGGTCGATTCAGCCCTGCTCTGCGGCGTTTACGGGCATTGCAACGATTCTACTACGACTAACTTTACCGTCAAGGGCGAGAAAGAATACGGTCACCTGAGCATCAACGTGCAGGGACTGCCTTCGGTGGGCGACAGCGGCAGTGTTACTCCGGCGTTTGTTGAGTTGCTTAACGCGAGCGGATCGCCGGTCAGGAGAGCTGTTGTAGAGCACGGCGTAGCGATGTTTGCCAACATGCCGGCCGAGAAATATTATGCCCGTCTGACTCTCGACGTGAACGGCAATGGCCGTATAGATGCAGGAAATTACGAACTGCGACTGCAGCCCGAACGGGTCGTATATTTCCCGAAACAATTCGAGATACGTCAGAATTGGAAGATAGAAGAACTGTGGGACATAAGTCTCACCAGACCCTACGAGAAGCCTGTCGAGTTGCTCAAAAACAAACCCAAAGAGGAGACGAAAAAGAAACGCGACTACAAGGAAGAAAGCAAACCGCAACGCGGCAGCAGCGGCTCAAGCATGGGGCTGGGCAGAATGGGAATGTAAGGGAGGATGCCGCGAGTCCCCCGGAGGCGCGAAACAATCTACTTAAGAAATAAGTAATAAGATATAGTATATGAAGTATGAATCAGGAAAATTAAGCAGGATGACGTCTGGACTAACGATTGCGGTTCTGTTGCTGTACTGTTGTGATTGCATGGCACAGCCGCCGGCTTCGATGAAATACGGGGAGAGCGTGTCGTATGACGCTTATTTCAAATGGGGTCTGGTGATGTCTCGAGCCGGAGAAGCCATTATCTCATGCTCATCGGTGGAGGACGAAGCGGAGGCCGTAACATGCTATAATATGGACTTCAAAACCACCAAGTTCTTCGACAATTTTTTCAAGATGCGCGACACGCTCACCTGCTATTACGACCCGTCCA
>JAITNE010000192.1 GCA_031290635.1 Tannerella sp.
CCGGCGTTAAGTGCCTTTCGTCAATAATACTTTTATATTCAACAAATATCGGATCGCTAACGGATGCAAAGCCGAATAAGGGCTGTTCGTATCCGCTTTTGCCGTCGGTAAAATCAAATTGACCATCATTGCTATTATTAACATAATCACTAATGATTGATATAATTTTATTTTTCATAATAAACCCTCCTGTAATTGCTGAAAATGATATTCGGATATGGATTGCGTCGTACCTCCGGGGGACGTGTGGCGGCGTCCTCAAGAGGTACGAGGCAATATTTACTTCAGATTGATTTTAGCTTCGACGGAACGCAGCCATGGAGAGGTGAAGATGACGCGGATTTCGCCGTCCGGTTCGCCGCTTGGTTTGACATACGCAAGCAACCGTCCGAAGAACGCGCGCTGGCGGTTGTCGGTATAGTCGGTCATATCGCTGTTATTGCTTGCTTCAAGCCCAAGCAGTCGAGCTGCTCCGACGACACGGCAAGTGATTTCGTTGTCGGCAATCATCACCGGCACATCGTTCTCGTCAACCACCTGCAAGACAACCTGCGCAACTCCGTTACGGTCGATTTCATTATCCGAAGATATGATTTTCAAGGCGTAAGGCTGCTTGGACGACTGTATCGCATACCGCGCAAGCTCCTTATCATCGGCGTCATATCCAACGACTTCGAGTTTGCCTTCTTCGTAAGGAATATCCCAAAAGATAATACCCGTCTTCGCGTCGTAAAACTTCTTTTCACCGACAGACTTGCCGTTAAGGAAAAGTTGCGCCGCAGCGGTATTGGTGTAGCAAACGACGCGTACAGACTGCTCCGGTTCGTAGTTCCAAATCGGCCATGCATCCATCGAAGGCGGACGCTGACCGAATGCAGGATATGTACCGATGTAAACCATCGGTTTGTCGTACCAGAGCGACTTGCGGAAATAGCCTCGAGGTTTGATGAAACCGCCAAAGTCGAGCAGACCGGAATAAAATCCTCTCGAAGGCCATCGACCGGATTCACCCAGATAGTCGATGCCCGTCCACAGAAATTGTCCGAAGATGAAATCCCGCTCTACGACGGCTTTCCACGCATCAATACCGTGTCCGTTTTCGCTGCCGTAAATCACACGCGAAGGATAGGTTTTATGGTCGGCGTCATAGAGGCTTTCGGTGTAGTTATAGCCTGCAATATCAAGCGCTCCGGGGTATTCGGTCTCGTTAGACATCGCGACGCCGGCCAGTCCCGCCGTAACGGGACGCGAAAGGTCATAGGTTTTGACCGTCTTGACAAGGCGTTTGGCTATGTCTCCAAGCCGTTTCGCATCGGGCGCATCCTTTTTGTAGCCGCCGAAGATTGGCTGAGTGAAACCTCCGCCTGCGTTCTTGCCGTCGAGCACAGGATGCGAATAGGGATCGTTCGGATAATCAACCTCGTTACCGATACTCCATGCAAAAATCGCCGGATGATTGCGGTCGCGTCTCACTATGTCAGCCAAATCGCGCTCTCCCCACTCCTCGAAGAAGTCGAACGTGCCCTGAAAACCGGGCGTACCGACGTTCCAGCCTTCGAGCCACTTGCGCTTAGGAAACTCCCATTCGTCGAAAGCCTCGTCCATAACCAGCATCCCCACCTCGTCGCAAATATCGTACAAGTCGGGCGATTGCGGGTTATGGCTTGTGCGTATGGCGTTGCAACCAATGCTTTTGAGGGTCAGCATACGCCGTTTCCACACTTCGCGGGGGACGGCCGAGCCAAGCGCTCCTGCGTCGTGATGCAGACAGACGCCTTTCATCTTCATCGTCTTGCCGTTAAGCGCAAAACCTTTGTCGGCATGAAAGGTGAAGGTGCGAAAACCTGTCGCAGTAAATGTTTTATCTACTTCCTTGCCATCCTTCAGAATAGACGTTTTCAAAGTGTAGAGGGCAGGATTATCCAAATCCCACAACACAGGATTATTGACTGCCAACGACGCTTTTAGTGTACTTCTGCCTTTCTGCTTTAGATTGATTTTGCCTGTAGTCTTAGCTACAGATTTTGGTTTGGAAGATACGGAGGAGGAGGCATTGACAGAGGTTACGGCTGTTGCTCCGCTTACGGCGTCAATTCCGTCTTCTAAAGCAAACAACTCGTTAACTACCGTCAGAGTACAATCTTCATCGGTATTGTTCTCTATCTCGACTTCAACCGTCAGCTTGCCTTTATTGTTTTTGACTTCAGGAAAGGCATAAACGCCCCATTGAGCGATATGAACAGGGTTTGCATAAACAAGCCATACATTTCGATAGATACCCGAACCGGTGTACCAGCGCGAATCGGCCGATTGACTGTGGTCAACAACAACATCTATCACGTTTTCCTTACCATATTCAATCTGCGGCGTAGCGTCATACATAAATGAAATATAACCGTTAGGCCGCTTCCCGAGCGACTTGCCGTTTACCGAAACTTCACTTCGATTATAGACGCCCTCGAAATAGATGTAAACCTGCTCGCCCCGCTTCGATTCGGGGATATTGACAGACTTGTGATAGTGCCCGATACCTCCGGGCAGGAAACCCGTACAGCTTGCAAGCGCAGGACTTAGTTGACCTCGCACACTCCAGTCGTGAGGCAGGTCAAGCTTTTGCCATCGGCTATAGTTCTCCGCATCGGCGAGTTGTCCCGACTTAAACAACCATTCATCATTAATCTTTTCGGCTTTTCCAAACGAAACCTGCGCGTAAAGATTAAACGACAACAAACTTATTATCAGCAAATGGATAAGTCTCACATCTACATTATTTAGTCATTTCAATAACCGCGCGGAAATAGCCTATCGATTCGCCGATACCGGTGAAGGGGTCGCTCATATTGCGCTCATGTTCGAGGCTGCACGAGCCGGTGTAGCCGACCTCGCGCAATGCGCTTACAAACGCGGGAAAGTCGATTACTCCGCGACCTATTTCAAACGAACGTCCGGCTTTGGTTGTTCCCGTAACGTCCTTGATATGAATATCGAACACGCGACTGTGATATTTTTTCAGGTCGGCAACAGGATCTTTGCCGTTGCGCGTATCATGCCCGATGTCGAGGCACATTCCCATGCGCGGATCAAGCTCCTTGACATTCTTCCAGACGTCGTCTGCGTCGGGATATTTGTCGGGCATATCAGGACCATGCAGGTGTATGGCATATTTCATGTCGTACTCCTTTACTTTTTTGTCCACGTAAGGCAAAAGATTATGCAACGGAACGCCTACTATCAGATTGACGCCAACCTTGCGTGCATACTCGAAAGCGCGATCAACTTCCTCCTCCGTATTCATATATATAGGTCCCACGGCATAGCCCGTAACTCCTTTGGCTGCAAGCTTGGCATGGAAAGCCGAGATTTGTTCTTCAGTGCTGTTGAGAGGAAGATGAAAATCTTTTATGCAAAGATATTTCACATCAAGCTTCTGCATTACGTCCAAAGCCTTATCGAGGTCTTTACCGAAACTCGAAAAAGTAAATCCCGCAATGCCGAGTTTGAAAGCCTCGCCTGTTTCGGGCGGCAACTGATCACCTGTAATCTCCTTGATTTTGATATTCTTGAAAAATACCTCGTCGCCATGGTCTTGAAGCAGGATATGACCTTGCGCATGATTACCGAAAGCCGGCCAGTCCTTGTATTTGCTGTATGCCACAAGCGCGTTAAACTCGGAAGTATTGCGCACGTAATCAACGGTTTTTACTCCATTCAGAAAATGCTGCACCCTGTTGCCGTTCACTATAACGGTTGCCGTATTGAAGCCGTTTTCATCGAAGCTGTAGCCTGCGCCGGTGCGGTCGGGAGGTATCAGGTCGTAGAGTGAAGCCAGCGTACGATTGCCCTTAACGCCTGCTTTTGCGTCAGGATGGTTGTTGTCGTCGAGTATCTGAAACTCGCAGCCGATAGCAGAGCCTTCGCCCTTGTTCAGCCCCGGATCAACGAAATACTTGATACCGCTGTTAGCGCCTTTAGTTATCTTGAAGTCCACACTGAGCACAAAGTTTTTGTACTCGTTGACGGTAACGATATCGCCGCCGTTGGCCGATTCTGCGCCGCCCGAAGGTTTGACGCTGAGAACGCCCTCATTGATAGCCCAACCTTTGGAGGGGAACTCGGTCAGTTTGGCTCCACGCCATCCGGCAGTCGTCTTACCGTCCCAAAGTAGCTTCCATCCATCCTTCTCCTCTACGGGTGAAATAGTATTTTCAACCGTATTGATTTCGGGGATGGTAGTAGCACGGCGATAGTTTTCAATATCTTTGGTACAGATGCGGATGTTTTTCCATGCAACCGTCAATCCCTGCTTGGCTGTCTCGGCGTTGACCGCATGCACTTGCAGACCGATAAAGCCCGTCAGCGTCATATCGTCCCAAAGGTTAGTGCACGAATAACCATTAATCCACGTGCGTATGGAGTTGCCGACAGCTTCAATGCGGGCTGTATTCCAATCGCCATGACGCAGAGCGCTTTTAGCGTTGATATTGGCTGAAAGGCTGTAGAGCCAACCGCGACGCGCCTCGTCATAGACGCCACCTGACCAGCGACGGTCGGACGGGTCTATCTCGAACTGATAACCATGCACTCGACCGTCTTGGTAGGCCTTTTTACTCTCACTGCGGAACTGCACGCCGGAGTTAAGCCCGTCATCAACCTTAAACTCAAATTCGAGAATAAAGTCGCCATATTCCTTTTCGGTACAAAGGAATGTATGCGTCCCTGTGGCGATACCAACGATAGCGCCGTCCTTAACTGCGAATGGAGCTTTGCCATTCAACTTCTTCCAGCCTTTCAGGTCTTTACCGTTGAAAAGCTGCGTCCACTCTTGCGCCTGCAAAGCGCATGAAAGCAGTAACATAACTGCAATAATCAAATTTTTCTTCATGACTTTATAAAAACTAATTAATAAGATAATATAGAGGGCAAAGGTAATATTTTTTTTCCAAATCGAGCAGGATATAAAAAAAAGCCGTATATTTGCGGTATAAAAATCATAAATATTATGAACAGAAGAAATTTTATCAGTAAAAGTATGGTTGCACTTACGGCTTGTGGATACAGCGGATTGATTCCCGCCATAGCTGCTAAATCGACGCAACCGGGAGTAGCAACAGCCGAAGCGTTAGCGAAGGATTCGAAAAAGAACAATCGCATCGGCATTCAGCTGTACAGCGTACGAGAAGAACTTCCGAAAGATTTCAAGGGAACATTGAAAAAACTTGCGGATGTAGGTTCCAAGATGGGTTATAAATTTGCCGAAGCCTACGGTTACGACGGCAAATTTATAGGTAAAACCCTGAAAGAAACGAGCGAAGCTTTGAGTGAAGTTGGCATGAAACTGTCAGGCACTCATTGCGGAAGCGGACTATTGCCTGCCGACGTCAAGGCGAGCGAGTGGGATTACTGGCGTAAAGGCGCCGACGAGATGAAAGAAGCAGGCGGTCGGCATTTAGTGCAGTCGTGGCTACCGGCAAAAAACCTCGACGAACTGAAGCAACTTACCGAGCAGTTCAACAAAATCGGAACAATCTGCAAGCAAGGCGGCGTGAAGTTCGGTTACCACAATCATCATGCGGAAATGAAGGAGATGGATGGCCATGTAATCCTCGATTTTCTTGTGAAAAACACTGACCCTGAGCTGGTTTTCTTCCAAATGGACTTGGGTCATACGCTAAACGGCGGCGGCGATATCCTTGGATATATGAGCAAGTATCCTCACCGTTTCCTCAGCTGGCACGCCTCCGATTTCAAACGCGAACAGGGCTATTGCGAGGTCGGACAAGGCGATGTACCCTACGAAAAGCTATTGGAAATAGCTGAATCTTACGGACTTGAAGACCTCACCGTCGAGCAGGAAACAGGGGGCGATATTTTCGCTTCATGCAGGAATGATTTCAACTATTTGATCAAATTTGATTGGACTTGGAAAAAAAAATCGTGATGGATGATGCGTAATTAAAAAATTATGCTTACCTTTGCGGCCTCAAAATTGTTAAAAACAAAGTTTTATTTAATTATTCAAACATGGCAACAAGAATTAGATTGCAAAGATTCGGTCGTAAGAGCTACGCCTTTTATCAGATCGTAATTGCTGACAGCAGGGCTCCACGTGATGGAAAGTTTATTGAAAGGATAGGTTCATATAATCCGAACACTAATCCTGCTACAATAGATTTGAAGTTCGATAGGGCTTTGTATTGGCTACAGACGGGCGCACTGCCCACCGACACTGCGCGGATGATACTTTCGCGCGAAGGAGTATGCTTCAAAAAGCACTTGCTCGAAGGCGTTAAGAAAGGCGCATTCGACGAAGCTACTGCCGAACAACGCTTCGAGGAGTGGGTTATCAACAAGAAAACGTCCCTACAGCAAGTGAAGGACAACGTTAGAGAGCAGAAAAGGTCATCAACCAAAACGCTTCTCGACGCTGAAAAAGAAGTCAACAAGGCTAAGGCTGCCGAGTTAGCTAAGAAAAAAGCTGACATCGCCGCCGAAGCAAGAGCTAAGGTCGAAGCAGTAGCAGCCGAAAGAGCTGAAAGAATTGCAGCCGAAAAAGCCGCTACCGAACCCAAAACTCTGACTATCGAACCTGAAGCTCCGACTATCGAAGCGACTGCTCCTGAGGAAACGACAATCAGCGCTCCACAAGCAGAAGAAGTTCAACCTGAAGTAGTTACGGAAGCTACGGTAGAAGAAACTCCTACAGCTCCTGTAGAAGAAGAAACTCCTGTGGCTACGGCAGAGGAAACTCCTGCGGCTCCGACTGAAGAAGAAGTTCCTGTAGCTCCGACTGAAGAAGAAGCTCCTGCTACTCCGGTTGAAGAAGAAACTCCTGTAGCTCCTGTAGAAGAAACTCCTACGGCTCCGGCTGAAGAGGAAACTCTAACTACTCCGGCTGCTGAGGAAATTCCCGCTACTCCGACAGAAGAAATTCCCGTAGCAGAGTAAACTTCCGAAGTATGATGATTGTACTTCCAAGTTGTAAAGAGACGGGGCGCTTCCCCCGTCTCTTCTTCTTTGTACAGTATAATATCAATCACAAACTATCATTCACAATATGGAAAAGATGTTTTTTTTAAGTCTGGCAAGCGGAAGTAGCGGCAACTGCTATTATCTCGGAACACAATCGTTCGGCATCCTCGTAGATGCAGGAATAG
>JAITNE010000003.1 GCA_031290635.1 Tannerella sp.
ACGGACTGCAAACAGCCTCTCTGCAGGCTATCGGCGGTCGGACGGATATATCGACAACAGCGACTATCGTATCTTCAACGCCCTCTGGCAGACGAGGCTGCAAACAGGCGAGACCTCGCACATCGACTTTTTGGCGGGATACAACAACAAGTCCTACGGCGCTAATACCTTCTATTCGGCCACCTATCCCGACCAGTACGACAGGACGTCGGAGATTGCAAGCGCCATCAACGGCTCATTCGGCAGTCGGCTGAAATTCGTCCCCCAGCTATACTGGAGTCGCCATTTCGACCGCTTCGACCTTATCCGCAACACCACGACGGGACGCAATCATCATCGCGGCGATACCTACGGCGCGAACCTGATGTTTCGCTATTCATCGACGCTCGGCGACACGCATTTCGGCGGCGAACTGCGGCAGGAAGACATCCTCAGCAGCAAGTTAGGCAAGCCCCTCAGTACTGCGCACGGGATATACACTAATTATGACGAGCGGAGGCAGACAAATCTCGTGCTGGAGCATACTTTCAACTTGCGACGCTTCGTCTTCTCGGCCGGCGTACTCGGCAACTACAACACCCTGCAAAACGACCGTTTTCGCTTCTATCCATCGGCAAGCATCGCCTACCGGCCTGTTAATTACATGAAGATTTTTACGACATGGAGCCGCTCCGGACGTCTGCCGACCTTCACCGACCTCTATTATACGACCGAAACGCATACCGCCAACGAAACGCTGCAAACCGAAACCTCCGAATCTTTCGATCTGGGCGTAAACTACCGCCACGAATATTTCACGCTGACGCTCGCCGGCTATCTGATGAAAGGGCGCAATATGATTGACTGGGTGCGCGAACAGGGTCAAGAGAAATGGAGTTCGTGGAATCACACGGAGGTTGACAAGCGCGGTCTGGAAATCGACCTGCAAGCGCCCTTAGCCTTTTTAAGCAGCTCGTCGTCAATAAAACTCAACTATGCGCGAATGTTTCAGGAGTGCGACAGTCGCGGCCTCGAATCTCGATATACGCTCAATTATCTGCGCGACAAACTGACGGCAAGGCTGAATCATGACGTCATAAGCGGTTTGACTGCAAGCTGGAACTTCCGTTTCCAGAATCGCATGGGCACTTACCGCAAATACGAAGGCAAGACCGATATGGGACTGCAATCCTATCCGCCGTTCGCGACCCTCGACCTGCGACTGAACTATCTGTACAAGCATTTTGCTTATCATCTGGATTTCAACAATATTTTTGACAAGGGCTACTTCGACATCGGCAACGTCCCCCAAGCAGGCTTCTGGCTTACGGGAGGGATAAAGTATGAGTTCTGAGGCGACATCCTGACGGTCTCCCGCTCCGTTATTGCGAGTGCAGCGAAGCAATCTAAACAGATACAAGATTGCTTCGTTCCTCGCAACGACGGACATGCCCCAAACCCCACAAGGGGGATGATGTACGACATACTGGGAGGTATGAAACTCCGGCTTCATACTACATGTGCGACACGCAATAACAGATGTGCGAACACCTAAGTAAGGTTAAAAATGCGTAATATGGAGTTAAATGTTGGCATATCGCTTGGATGTGTTGATTTTTTCTGTATTTTTGCACCCATATTTATAACCGAGAAATGAAACGATCGATGATATTAATTTGCGCTTTGACTATGCTTGCTGCTTCCTGTGATACGGGAAACGATGAGCAAATACCTTTGTATAAGGTCATTAGAGGTGATTTCGAGCGCAGTATCGAAATCGACGGCTTCGTCGAACCGGTCAATTCAACTGTCATATCTTGCCCGCCACGAATCAGCGGAACGGTGGCGTTCTTAGTCGAAGACGGTTTACCGGTCAAGCAAGGCGACCTGCTTTTTACTATCGAATCGACTAATCTGCAAACGCAATACGACCAAGTGATGCAAAACCTTGAGACTTATCGCGCTGAATTGGCGAAGACTCGCGCTGACCTCGACATGCAGTTTGCCCTGCTCGAAGCAGAGGTGAAAAACAATGACGCTTCGATAAAAATTTCAGAATTAGACACTTTGCAGTTGCAATATCTCACGCCTAATCAGTCGCGCATCAAACAGCTGGAGCTTGAGCAGGTGAAAATCCGCAAGGCCGTGAACGAGAAGAAATTGAAGAATACGACAACAATCCATCAAAGCGAAATCAGAACTAAAGAGATACAGATACAACAGTTTGAACGTCAGGAAGAAACTTTCAGAAAACAAATAGAAGACTTGGACGTAAGGGCGCCGAAAGACGGCATCGCTATCCGTTCGGTTTCGCAGATGACAGGTCTGAAACTCAAGGCTAGCGACCAAATCTATGGCGGCATGCCAATGATAATTCTACCTGAAAACACAGGAATGAAGGTAGTTATGCAAATACCAGAAGCTGATTTCAGAGGTATAGAAATGAACGATTCGGTGAGTTTCACTTTCGATGCAATGCCGAGTAATACGGGTTACGGCAAAATAACTAAAAAGGCGGCTGTAGCAAGCTCAGGCAGCGGCGGAGGGATGACGGTACTTGGCGGCGGGTCGGTCATCATTATGAGAAGCGGCAGTCAGCAGCAGTCGAAAGTGAAATTCTATGAAGTAGAGGCTTTGATTGATAGCGCAGCGCTTATGCCTGAACCGGGGTATTCGGCGGATTGTCATATAGTTATGGATATAGTGAGCGACACCTTGTTTGTACCTTTGATAGCTGTCTTCGAGGTAGATTCGATGAAGGTCGTTTACGTGAAATCGGGGCGCAGGTTCGAGATGCGGCAAGTAGAGACAGGTTTTTCGTCTATCAAGGAAACATTGATCACTAAAGGCTTGGAAGGTAACGAATCGATAGCGCTAATCAAGCCGAAAAAAGCTAAGAAAATCGAGCAGAAAAGCAAGGAAGTAGAGAAAATCGAAGAGAAAATCGAAGCAATCGAAGAGACAAGCGATGGAATCGAAGCAATCGAACAGAAAATTGAAATAATTGAAAATCAATAAAATATGAGACACAGTATTTGGATATTATTATTGCTGGCAATGGCGTCGTGTAGCAAGAAAGAGAGCGGAGAAACGCCGCTTGGGAACGTTACGCGAGGCGCATTCTATATCGACCTTTACGAGGAAGGCGAAATTGAAGCAACGAACTCGGTAACAATCCTTTCGCCGCAAATATCGTGGCGTTACGGACAGTTGAAGATTTCGAAATTAGTCAAAGACGGTACCGAGGTCGCTACAGGCGATACGGTCATAGTTTTTGACCCTTCGGAAGTGCAGAAAGGCATTGTTGACGCAGAAGGCGGACTTGAAATCGGCTATGCCGAACTTGAAAAAATGAATGCCCAGCATCAGTCGGAGATGGAAGAACTGAAAGCTGACTATGAGGTTACGAATATCTCGCTGGAGATTTCAAAGATACGCTTTGAATCAGCTGTTTACGAGTCGGAAGTGAAGAAAAAGGAGATACAGTTGAATCTCGAACAGGCCGACATCGCCCTTGCAAAGGCTCAAGAACAGATTGAAAATCGCGAAAAAATCCAGAAAGAAGATGTTAAGCAGAAAAATATATCCATCGAGCAATACAAATCGCGCCTGACGGAAGCACAGGAGACGCTCGGCAAGATGTATGTCGTTACGCCATCGCCCGGAATAGCTATTATTGAAAGGAGTTGGAGCAGCGGCAACAAGTTTCAGATAGGCGACCAGTGCTGGAACGGCTTCCCGCTTATTCAACTGCCCGACCTCTCTTCATTGAAGGCCAAAGTGAGTATCAACGAAGTAGATATAGCCAAGATTAGTAAAGGTCTGAAAGTAGAAATCAAACCCGACGCATTCTCCGACAGTGTTTTCACCGGCGAAGTAATATCCGTCGCAAACCTTGCAGTCAACAAGGAAGGCACAACAAAAATAAAAGTTTTTCCGGTAGAGATACTGCTCGACCGCTCGCATCCAAACTTGCTTCCGGGATTGACCGTCAGTTGTCGCATATTGATTAACAAGATTGACGACGTCCTCTTCGTACCTCTCGAAGCTGTGCATCAGGAAGGCGAGAAATACTACGTTTACCGCAAAGACGGCGGAGGCTTCGACAAGACGGAAGTAGAGGTTGGAGCAGCTAACTCCGACTTTATCATCATCAATAAAGGGCTGAAAGAGAAAGATCGCGTAGCGATGGTTGACCCTACAGTAGCCGAAAAAGAAAAGGAGGTGAAAGCAAAATGAACAGATACACGCATAGTTTGTGCTTCCTGACGGCTTTGATAATGTTACTCTCGGCTTGCGGCGACGGCGATGAGGGCGACGGCGTCAAAACAGGGCGCAAGGGAAGCAATATCGTTGAGACGGGCGAACTTGCAGCTCGCAAAAACGTCGCTTTCGTCATGCCGATGTTTGGTCGCTATTGGTATCAGATGCGGATAATAGGCATCCTCGAACAGGGTGCGATAGTCGAAGCCGGCGATTCAATTATTCAGCTTGACCCCGCTACTATCAACAAAAGTATTCTCGACTGGGAACAAAGTCTGGAGCAGCAGAGGGGCAACCTGGAAAAACTTCAAATCAATCAGGATATTACTATGAATACCTTGCACAGCTCTCTGAAGAGCGAGCGTGCAAGTTTCAATCTAAAAAAAATAGAATTTGAATCATCACAATTTGAAACCGAGCGCATTCGCCGAATTAAGGAACTCGAATTTGAACAGGCAAAAATCAGGATAGCTAAGGAAGAAAGAAAGATTGTGCTGACGGAAATAATAAACCGTAATGACCTGAAAATAGCGCAGATACGCTTCGACCAGTTTAAGCAGATGATTGACGATGCTTATGCTATTTTGCCCTCTCTGACTATTCGCACTTCGGTGGCAGGCGTGTTTCAGATAGCTCGCAATTGGCGCTCCAACGCATTTGTGAAGGTTGGAGACGAGTTGTATGATGGCGCAAATATGGCTAATGTGCCTGAACTAAAATGGATGAAAGTCAACACGTATATCAGTGAAAACGACTTCCTCAAGGTCAGTGTCGGACAGAAAGTTGCAGTAAGGATGGACGCCATGCAGAACGTAGTATTTGAAGGCAAAGTCGATTATATCGGCAAACTGTGCCATCTGAAAGAATATGGCGGCAAAAACAAGCAAAAAGTTTTTGACGTAGAAGTGAGTATTAACGAGCCTGATGAACGGTTGAAGCCCGGAATGACGGTCAGTTGCGAATTTATAAATGATTAGATTATGCAGATAGAAGAAAACATACGCTTAGCTATTAGCGGTTTAGGCGACCATAAATTTCGCTCCTTCCTGACGATGCTCGGAATAATATTCGGCGTCGCTTCGGTTATTGCCATGCTCTCGATTGGTGAAGGCGCTAAACGCGAGGCTATCGCGAAGTATCAAGACTTGGGAGTGAACAACGTCATAATCCGCGAAAAGAAGATGACGGATGAGGAGATTGAAGAGGTTAGAGCGAAGTTCTCGCAAGGTCTTTCAATAAAGGATGCAAACATGGTTCTCGAACTCGTGCCGGGCGTCGAGCGCATTGCCGCACAAGCCGAAATAAATACCGATGTGAAGTATGCCGACAAGTCGGTTAAATCAACGGTTATAGGCATCACGCCCGACTTTTTCTTGATGATGAACTATCGCCTCAAAGCCGGCGAGTTTGTCTCCGAAAACCATTACACTAAGCGCATGAAAGTGTGCGTGCTGGGCGCGGGCGTCGCTGCAAGCCTTTACCAGCAGGACAATCCAGTAGGTAAGATGATAAAGATAGAAGACCAGTGGCTCGAAGTCGTTGGGGTGCTCGAATCTAAAACTCTCTTCACCGAGACTGTCGGCGAGCTGGCTGCACGCGACCTCAATACGGACGTTTACTGTCCGCTCTCGACCTTTCTGAGCCGTTTCAGTCGCGAAAATCCGCTTGGCAGCGAGATACAGCAGATAACCGTCCAAACAGGCAACTCCGCCCAACTGATGGAGGCTTCGACGCTTATCAACGAAATCGTCAAACGGCATCACTTCAATAACGACGACTACAGCATCATCATCCCTTACGAACTGCTCAAACAGGAAGAAAAAGAACGTCAGATATATAATTTTCTGCTCGGAGCTATAGCCGCTATCTCGCTTATAGTCGGTGGAATAGGTATCATGAACATCATGCTGGCAACGGTTATGGAACGTACTCGCGAGATAGGTATCCGTCGTGCTATAGGCGCTCGTAAAGCCGATATAATGAGCCAGTTCGTTACCGAAGCTGTGGCTATAAGTATTACCGGCGGAATTATCGGCGTTTTTCTTGGAATTACTCTATCGTTAGTAGTCTCGCTTTTCACCGACGTTAAGACCTCTATCCAATTCTATTCCATTATTTTAGCTTTCGCTTTTTCGGTCATCGTAGGGATAAGTTTCGGCTATCTGCCCGCGAAGAACGCCGCCAACCTCAAACCTGTTGATTCAATTAGATACGAATAATATGCTAATAGAAATAAAAAATTTAATCAAAAATTACGCGATTGGCGATATTGAGATTCCGGCTTTGAAGAATATCAATATGACGATTGAAAAGAACGAATATGTTGCAATCATGGGACCTTCAGGCTCCGGCAAATCTACGCTGATGAATATTCTCGGATGCCTTGATACACCCTCGGACGGCAACTATTTCTTCAAAGGAACCGACGTTAGTATCCTCGACGACGACGCTCTCTCGGCTATGCGTAACCGTGAGATAGGTTTCATCTTCCAAAACTTCAACCTTTTGCCACGCCTCAACTCGCTTCAGAACGTCGAACTGCCGCTTGTTTATGCCGGCGTCTTAGCTCAGGAACGTATCGACCGCGCTCATAAGGCGCTCGAAAGAGTAGGTCTCAGCGATCGCATGAATCATCGCCCCGGCGAGCTAAGCGGCGGACAGCGTCAGCGCGTAGCCATAGCCCGGGCGCTCGTTACTAACCCCGGTATCCTGCTTGCCGACGAGCCTACAGGCGCTCTCGACTCGAAAACCGGAGATGACATAATGCGTCTCTTCGACGACCTCCACAGCGAAGGCAATACTATCATCCTTATCACTCACGAACAGGAAATTGCTAATTATGCCGCAAGAAATATTTATCTCAAAGACGGCGAAATTCATTATGACCGCCTAAAATCATCAACTAAATAAAAACTTCCGATATGAAACGAATACTAAATTCATTACTTGCCTCGCTGATACTCACAACTGCCTCGTTGCAAGTGCAGGCGCAGGAAAAACGCCTTCTTACTCTCGAAGAAAGCATCGATATTGCTAAAGAAAAAAATTACAATATGTTGCAGCTTGTTGAGGAGTTCAAGATAGCCGAGTTTAATCTGAAAGCGGCTACGGCGCAGCTACGGACGCAGATCAGCATGACGCTGAACTTGCCGCAATACACCGAATCAATACGCGAGAAAGCCGATAGCACGGGGGTTTTCTTCCCAGTCAAGGAACTGAACTACACGGGCAGCCTCAATATCAGACAGCCCCTGCCTACCGACGGAAGTATTTACATCCAGAGCAGCTTGGGAACTTTCCACAACTACTATTCGGGCGCCCGAACAGGCAATCTGAACACTCGCTTCGGCTTCCTCCAACCTCTCGACGCTATCTATGGTTACAGCGCTATCAAATCCAACCTCAAATCGTCGCAATTAGCTTTTGAACGCTCGCAAAAAACGCTTAAAAGAATGGAACTCGACGTCGTTTACATGGTAAGCCAATACTTTTATAACCTTCTGCAAATGCAGCGCCAGACAGAGATTAATCGCCTCGACCTTGAACGCCAAACTGAAGCTAATGATATTGCTCAAAATAAATATGCCGCCGGGCTTATCCGCGAAGTTGACGCCCTGCAGATGGAGGTTGACCTCGCCGGCGCACAGAGCGCTCACGAGGTATCTATCATGAACCAAAATTCTGCTAATATGGCTTTCAAGCAATACCTCGGCATCGACTTGAGCGATAGCGTAGAGATTTCGTCCGAGCTTCAATATGAGCCTGTCAGCATCGATGTAGAGCGGGCAGTAGAGTTAGCGCTCGAAAACAGCCTTACTTTGCGACAACAGGACATACAGATGGAATTGCAGAAACTCGACATCAAACGCCAAAAAACAATGGGTAAGGTGCGCGGTAATATTGAAGCCTTCTTCGAGAAAGTGGGCTTCTCAAGCTCTTATGACAACCTCAACATCTCCAATTCCGTGAATGCGTCCTACCGCAACTTCCTCGAACGACCGGTTAGCTACGGCGTCGGACTGACTATCACTATCCCCATCCTCGATTGGGGGCAAAACCGCTCGCTCGTCCGCGCCGCAGAAGCTCGAATGAAAGAATATAGCTACGAGAAAATCAACTACGAAAGGTCTATCGAAACCGATGTGCGTAATCTGGTGGGCAAAATATACACTAACCTCAAACGCCTGCAGTTGCTCGAAAAGAACGCTTCGGTAGCAGAGAAAAGTTTCGACATAACACTCAAACGCTTCTCGGACGGCGACATCGACAGTCAATCGCTATCGCTCGAACGCGACCGCCTTACTAAGGCCTATAACACTCACCTCGACGCTTTCATCAACTATCAGCTCTCGCTCGCCGACCTTATGCGCCAAACATTCTACGACTTCCGCAACGCAAAAGCCGTGCAGTAAAATTTCATTTTTCCCCGTCAATTTCACGAATTTCACGCACTATCAACGCTACCGAATATGCGGCAATACCTTCCTGGCGACCTGTGAAGCCGATACGCTCGGTAGTGGTGGCTTTGATTGATATATCGCCAACAGGAATGTTCATCACGTCGGCAAGGGTTTGCTGCATCTCAGGGATATAAGGACTGAGGCGAGGTTGCTCGGCTACTATCGTTGAATCAATATTACATATAGAATAACCTGCGGAACGCAATAAACTTACTGTTTTGCGAAGCAGTATCTTGCTGTCAATATCCTTATATTCCGACGATTTATCCGGAAAGTGGTATCCTATATCTCGCATATTTGCAGCGCCGAGCAGGGCGTCGCAGATAGCATGTATCAGCACGTCGGCGTCGCTGTGTCCAAGCAGACCAAGAGTATGCGGAATAAGTACGCCGCCGAGCCGGAGTTTGCGGTCGGCAACCAAAACATGCACATCATATCCGAATCCTATCCGCATAAAAGTTACTCGAAAAGATTTTTCAGTCCGTCCATATCGAAAGATAGCGTAAAGCGCAAGGTTTGGTCGAGCGGGTTACTCTGAACTGTACTTATAAGATAGGCAGCGTCGAGTTGGAAGACATTCATCTTGAAGCCTGCGCCTACCGAGAAGTACTGCCTGTTACCCTTCATCTGGTTTTCGTAGAAATAACCGCCGCGCACGAAAAACTGACTAATATAGTTGTATTCGGCGCCTATCGAGAGGTTTATCTCTTTCAGCTCTTCATTGAAACCGCCGGGCGCATCGCTGAACGATTTCATCATACCTTTAACGAAGCTCATATCATTATAATTATCCTTGCGTTTCTGGAATGCTTCATCATCTTCGCCCGTAAGCTTGATCGGTTCTGTCGGTACGAGATACTTGTTTGCGTCGAAGTAGATACCAAGTTGGTTATACTCATCAAGCGGCATCAGCAGACCTGTGCCTAAACGCAGGTTTGTAGGGATAAACTGGTAAGTACCGCCTTCGTCGTACGACACCTTTGCGCCCATGTTGGAGATATTAAAACCTCCGCTCCACAGGCATTCGCTATTGCCTATCGCAACATACTTCTCGCCGTATCCGCTAAGGTCGGCGGCGAAGGAGTTACCCGGCGTCAGTTCATAATCAACGCCCGCGCCCATATCCGAGCGGATATAGCGCATAGCGACGCCAAGCGAGAAACCTTCATTCAGTTTGATGCTGTAGCTCATATCCAAAGCCATCTCGTAGGGATTAATATTTTGGTAATTAGTACCTCCGTAGGTAGTGAGCGGCACTTCGCCAAGCGAGAAATAGCGCAGTGAAGCGCCGATAGCGTGCTGGTCGTACTGACCGAGTTTGTAGTATCCCGACAGATAAGCTAAGGCTACATCGCTTACAATTTTGCGCATCCAGGGAGTATATGACAGTCCGACGCCCGCTTTGCTCTCCATAAAGGCATATTTAGAAGGATTCCAGAACTGTGAAGATATGTCCGGAAGAGTTGCCGCGCCGTTGTCACCCATACCGCCGCCTCGTGCATCAGGAGCAATCGACAATGACGGAACAGCCGTATTTAGAGGGCTGAACCTGTTCTTCTCTTCATCTTGCGCCTTCATTACCATTACTAAGCCTAAGCCTGTAATAATCATTGATAATCTAAAAAATCTCATGTATATAAAAAAATTAATATGTACTGAATAAACTGTTATTAGGCCTCTTTATTGTGCCAAGACTATTATTTTATTTGATTTTGACGTCTCGGTTGTCTTGCTCGTGCGAACTGTAGCGCGATAGACATATACGCCCGGTCGCAGTCTTGCGCCGACGCCGTTTGTCAGATTCCACTTGACGGTGTATGCGTCGAACATCTCCGAAGAGCCTGTTTCGGTATGCTTCCATTGCAGACGACCGCTCATATCCATCACCTCAATCTCAACCGTCATCAGCGATTCGGGTATGTCGTGAGTAATCATAAATGTGGCGTAATCGACGGCGGGCGATGGACCGGCTGTGAGGTTGAGTATGCTGGCGCGATAGTTGTCTCTGACTACAAAATTAAACGCCTGCGTACTTGAATTATTTAGGATATCCCATATCTTAAACTCCGCTTTGTACTTGCCTGCTTCGAGTTGCGGAACGGGGAAGCGCACTATTCCTTCACCCGCGTTGCCTGCGAGATAGGTCTCGTAGTAGCTGTTAAGTGAGTATATCATATTAGGATTATCGTTTATAGTGAGGGTGATGTCGTGTCCTATGCTGCTACCGCCTGTGTTTACGCCGCTTTCGTCCCATACGACGGCTGCGAATACAGGCGTAGGATTGACCTCGTCGCCGTCTTTGAAGTCGGTAGTATTAAGGTATATGGCACGGATTTCGGGACCATCGGCGTCGCTTATTTCTGTGTCGGCAGTGCCTCCTACGGTGAAGTTCTTGTATGCTCCGTTAGCTTCTATTCTGTTGGTTTCGTCCATCGCATAGAGGCTGATTTTGCCTTGTTCATTTGAGTAGGAAATGTCTTTTGGGAGCATGAAAGTGAAGTCAAACTTGCCGTTTGTAACCGTTGCGTTGCCCATATAAATAACGTTAGGATAATCTGTATATGAAAACTCGCCGATATTAGCATTATTAAGCGTTTCGATGGTGGTCTGACTGTCGAAGACGGTCGTCGAGAGCAGGCCGTTGAAATCGTCTATCCTACCGCCTTCGTGCCGGCTCACTTGTCCGCTGATGCTTATCTTTTCGAGCGCTTTGAAGTTGACGGGCGTCTCATTGACGGGCTGCCCGTTTATTTCTGTTATCTCCATAGCGAAATCGTCGGGATAAGCCAGACGTATAGCGGGGTCTCCTATCAGTACGAATGTCATGATTTGCTCCACTTTGTAGGCATTCTTGGAGTTCATCATCGCCTCGCCGAGCGTCTTGTGCCTGCCATCCTCGTTTTTCTCCAGCAATTCGCGTATAAATATCTTGTGTATCGCCGCGTTGGGGTCGCTGTAAGCTACTCTCGAAGTTGTATAGAGCGCTATGCCGCCGCTTTGGGGATTCAGGAAAACGTCCTCGCCTGCCGAGTTGACAGGCGCGTCAAAGCAAGTGAAATCGCATGACGAGGTTATCCATAGAGGCAGGTTGCGATAGGTGAAATTATTGACGTCGCTTTGGGTCATAACCTTTTCTTCTGCCCATGAAACTGCGTCGCTGTGGCCTACATAGTTGAGTATAAGCAGTCCTTCCTTGAGTTCTTTTTGCAGACTTGCGCGTATGCTTGGATAGGTCGGTTTGCCGCCTGTATAGCTGATTTTGTGTGCGTCGAAATAAAGTTTCTTCGACAGAAATTCCGGGTGATGGTTTTCTACATATCGAGCCAGCGAATCAATATCTCGCATGTGTATGCGGCCGTCGCTGTCGTTACTGTTGCCGTCGTCTGCTAAGAAGGCAAGTTTGTTTTTCCATGCTCCGAAGCGCGAGTTTTCGGTATAGTCGATGACTTTGTCCACTGCGTTCCTTGCCTGCGCGAGGGTGTTGACAGGAAATCGCCCCACGCCGATGTGCATTGTAGCGCTGACGGGGTTTGCGCCTTCATCACCCAAAAAAGCAAAATAATCGTCGGACGTATAGGAGGCTTCGTTGATTGATTCACGCGATTGATAGGTCGGCAGATAGTTGTCGGAGGAGTTTTTCCAAACGTCCGACAGTTTGCGGTTATCCCAGCGTCCGTCCCCCATCAGCAGCAAGTGTTTCGGCGCGTCCGTATCCTCGCTTCGGTCATAAAACATCTTCATAAAGCGGCGTATGGCGGTTGCTTCCTGCCCTCCGCTCGAAAATTCGTTATATACCTTTTCGGGCGTTACTACAGCTACTTTCAGGTTGTCGTCCTGACGATGCATCTGTGCCAATCGCTCGGCTTCGGCAACGAAAGCTGTCGGCGTAAGTATTATCATGTCCTGTTGCGCCATTCCGTGCAGGTTTTGCGGCTCAACGAGACCTATCGTTTCGGGCGTCGGCAGTTTTTTTGATATATCGACGATAGCAAACTCCCTCAATGCTTGAGCCGGTATGCTGAAAGTGGCTTCTGCGCCGTTCAGTGTCGTCTCTACTAACTTTGTTTCTGCGTCGGTAACGTCGAAAACCAATAAATCTGAAGTAGCGTTTTTGATTATGAATTTTGTAGCGGCGTTTTCAGATTGTATGCTGCGGAAGAATGTGCAAGCGCCGTATGATTGCAGTGTGCGCTTCATTTGCAGGCGTATAAAATCGAGGTTGGCGGTCTGACCGCTCATGTCGAAATTTATATATACCTCGGTAAGTTCGCTTTTCGCGCCTGTCCACTTGACTGTGGGCTGCACGCTTGTGGCTGCCGTATAAACGTTAGTGTTTTGATACAGCTTGCCTGAGGCCGTAACTTCGCTGCCGAAAACGTTCATCGTTACCGTCCCTGTCCCTGCTTTTATCTTGGCTACAAAACGGAAGGCTATCAAACCGTCGTCATCCGTAACGCCGGGAATATTGAAGGTGAATGCTTGTGTGCCGCCTCCGTCAAAACTCTCGCCGAAGAGTTCGCGCCCCGAATTAGGACGGCCTGGATTAGTCAACGACACTTTATCTACTTCATGTAGCATGTAATCGTCATAAGTATCAACTGTTTGTGCGCCGTCTGCCGTATTGTCTCCTGTCGTCGTTGCTACTTCCTTAGTGTCTGTTGCGTCGGTTACGAAATAGTATCCCTTAGTGGCGTAGGCATTGTTCTCGTGTGTAAAAGTCTTATCGATAACGTTGTATGTCCATTTAATCGTCCCTTTGCCGTAAAACAACAGATAATCCTCGCCGCGCCGGACGGGTACGGCAGGGACGTCGTCCGAATATCCTCCGTTAGAGAAGGCTTCGTCCAAGGGGTAACCTCCGTAACCGTGTATAGACACGTTTTCGGGCTGAGCGAAGCCCATCTTTTTCAGCTCGGCGTAAGTAAGTTTGTAGAATCCTGATTCTGCGACGCTTATCTTCACCCAGCGACCTTCGGCCAACGCCGATTTAGTAGCGTAGGCAGAGGGTTCTGTCGCGTATGTAGCGGCGACCGAGGTCATCAACAAAGCCAATAATAATAAAATCAATCGTAGCATGCGTTCTTAAAATCACTTGTTTATAATGATAATAACGTACTTTTGATATGTTTATTGTGATTGCCGTAATTTCTGTTTATGCTGCTGTTCTGTTTTCTGCTTTGCTGTTTGTCTGCTTATCTCCCTGTTTCTCCAACAAATATGTTTAAATCGGCGCATCTTCCAAGTATGCCTGTCTGAAGCGTCAATTTCCTGCTCCCGGCAAGAAATCTTCATCTGTAGAAGAAGCAATATCCGACGAAACGGCTTCTGAAATACAATAAAGGTATTCCGGAAATGGGTTGCAGGTATCTTTTAAATGGATTGCAGGTATCTTTTAAATGGATTGCAGGGATCTTTTAAATGGCTTGCAGGGATATTTTAGATAGCTTGCAGGGATATTTTAGATAGCTTGAAGGTATCTTTTAAATGGGTTGCAGGGGTTCGTAAGGGGCTCGAAGGGGTTTCGTAAGGGGCTCGAATGGATTTCGTAAGGGGCTCGAATGGGTTTGGAAATGGCTCGAAGGTCTCCCGCTTCGTCATTGCGAGTCTCTATAAAAAAATTAAACAAGGGGAAAATGACGTAGTTTGAAGATATTGTCCTTCGGATTGGCGATGATGTACACGCCGCTCGTTTCGATGTAGCGTCCCTGTCCCGTTAGGGACAAGATGTTGGTAGAACAGAAACACGTTGTCGTCCAAAGTCCCGTCAGGGACGAAATGTGATAGAACCGGAACGTGTCATCGGCTGATTTATCGCGTACCTGACGGCACGCAGATACTCATTGCATAACCTTTCTACCAACATTCCATCCCTACGGGATTTATGTCTCATTAGTAGGAACGAAGCAAAGCAATCTTCATTTCGGATTGGGCAGGGGCAAGCCCAGCCCCTACATTATCCTGCTTCCCGCTTCTTTCCCTGAAAAAGCTACTGCAAGGAGGATTAGACGCTTGCCTTCAACTATATATCGTTCATAGTATTTCTTGTCGTTTATCTGTGCTTCGGCTTCGGACAGCAATCGCTCTAACGGAGCTTCTCGGTCATGCTTTAACTCGGCTATGACTATCGTGTCTTTCATACGCCAGACAGCGTCTATTCGTCCGACATTAGTCAATAACTCGCTTTCTATGCGGAAACCAAGCGAATACAGCCATATCATAAACAGGGAGTGATAATATTTCTCTTCAGCAATATGCAGTATCGACGGTACGTATGCTATCATCGCCTTCAGACTGCGATTAAAGCCCTCCGAATCAAGCTCTTTAATCTGACATATCATATCTTTCTGCACGA
>JAITNE010000117.1 GCA_031290635.1 Tannerella sp.
TATTCTTCGAGCGTTTTGCCGTGCATCAGTATGTCGTAGTTTGTATCGGAGATTGGGAAGAACGACACGAGGCTGTCTAGCGCTGTCGCATAGCCGTTATGGTCGTAAATCTTGCCGTAATACGCTATTATTTCGGGGAGACTGCTAAAGCCGCTTATCGTCATTATGCCGAGCGAACCTACATCTTCGGCGGATATATCGAAGGTTTTTACGCGGAAGTTTGCGAAGTTATAAGCTGCGACGGCGTAGAGCAGCTGGTTGCGGTCGATGCTGCCGCCGGTATAGACGAGCAACATGCGGTGAGGCTCGTCCTGTACGGTCGAGAAAGCGCGGGCTGAATCGGCTGCCGAGATAACTCCGTCCTCACCCAGACCGAAACGTATATCCCAAGATATAGTCGAGAAACTGCCTTTCATCAGTTGTCGCCCTCGCAGCAAGCCTTTGAGCATCTCTGAAGCCAGCTCTGTAACGTCGGCGTCAGGATATTTCGTTGTCAACAGGGTCAGTTCTTCCTTAAATCGCTCCGCATCGCCGGACTGCACGTAGGTCAATGCGTTTATGAACATAAATTTGGGCATAAGCGTTGCAAGCGGATATCTGGCGCTAAATTCAAGATAGCTGCGACGCACCGTCGCCGTATCTTCGGCAAGATAACTCATGTATGCAGCCTCATAGATAGAATCCTGAGCGCTGTCCATCATACGCATGTTCTTCTCGTAGTCGGGGTTGGAAATGGCTATGGAATAATCGCTGTCGGGGAACTCTGAGAGCAGTTTGGCCTTGTATTTTTCGGCCAACTCTACGTCCTTGAAGCGCAAAGCCATAATGTATATCTGATAATAATATTCAAGGCGATACTTGTTGTCGGGGAAACGGCTGTCAAGCTCCTCGAACGTGCCGACCGTGAGGTTGACGTCTTCGAGTTTGTCCTTGTAAACGAAGCCCATATTATAAAGTCCGTCTTTGATTATCTCGTTCGAGGCTTCCATGTCTTCCTCGCTGAAAGGTATCTGCTGTAGATAATATTCGCGCGATTTGGCGTCGGAAGCAATCGAATCTTCGACTGCTACCTGCGTCGAATCCGTACTAATATCGACAGCATCCTCTTTGGTCGTTATACCTTCATCGCCTTCGGGCATCATCAGCTCAACCTTTTTGTTGCGACGCCGCCAATTATCTTCGAGCGAACGTTTACCCCACTTGTTCTGAAACTGTGTCTTGCCTTGAGCAACTACCTGAGTGTTGTAGAAATAAAACGCGCCCTTTTCGCCGCCAGCCGTCGGCATCTGCGGCGTTATAGTCTTTGCGTCGCCGCGATTGAAAGTTGACGTTCCCATGCCTTGCTGCTCGGCGAGATAGGCCTCTTTCTCGGCTTCCTCCTTAGCTTTCTTTTCCTCTGCAATGACCTGCTCGATTATCTTGTCGATAACTGCAAGTCTGTCTTTTTCGGGCATCTTAGCCAGCGTCTGCAGACTGTCCTGCAAGTGTACAGCCTCATAATGCACGGCTAACTCGTCGAGCGTGGCCGACAGTCGAGACACGCGGTCGTAGTCTTTGTATTCTTTTTCTATGCCGGATAATGCGCCGCTAAAGCAGGGTTGCGCCTTGAGATAATCTTTTTGGGTGAAATAAATATCGCCCAGACGTATCTGACATATCGCTTTATCCATACCGTTCTGCGTACTTTTTTCTATGCCTTCAACGTAACATGCTATCGCCTTTACGGTATCAGGCAACGTCATATAAACATTGCCCATGGCATAAAATACCTGGTCGAGATAGTCCTTGTTTTTTTCGCTTTTCGACATGCGCCGCAACATCTTTATCACCTTCTCGTATTTGCCGCCGGGGAAAACCTCCGTCTGCCGTATGCGCGACGCAAACTCAATTTCGTAGGGAGGATTCGATGATGCAACCTTGCCGTAAGCCTTGTATGCAGCCTCATCCTGACCGACATTCTGGTAAAGCTGACCGAGCAGATAGCGTTGACGCGACCGCTGACGCTTGTTTTTCTCTGCTTTGATGGCGCTTTGCAGATAAGGCAGAGCTTGCTCCGCCTGACTGTTTTTGATAAGATAGGCGGCATACATGCGGTCGTATTCGGGCTGCAACTTTGAAGGAACACCGCTCTCGGCAAGTTTTTTCAGGATGGTATTAGTCTCGTAAAGCCAGTCCATCTCGGTATAGCAACGCGCCTGCCATATTCGCGCTTCGGCCGTCAACGCGGCGTCGGTCGCAAAATGCCTTGCGATATACGAAAACGTTACGCCGGATTCAAGAAAATCACCGTTGTAGAAATGACTCTTGGCTACTAACAGCCAACATTGTTTAGTGAATGGATTGAACTCTTCCTGCGCTTGCAGTTTGACCTGCACAGGGTCGTTTTGCCAGCCCGGAGTTTTCTTGGGTTTTTCTTTTATGGAATGCAGTTTGATAGCCTTGTTGCCCTTCTCGATAGCACGGTTGAAAGCTCCTCCCGAAGTAGTTTTTTCTTTCTTGTAGATGCCACTGACGGGAAACATTACTATCTGCTCGGTATAGTTTTCCTTATAGCCTTCATTCATCGCTTTGAGGGCTTCGTCGAAGGATGTTTTGCCGTTGAAATATATATTGTATCGTGAGTTGAGAGAATGGTAAAAGCGGCTCGTAGCCGTGTTTTTCCTCCCGCCGCACGAATAAAGCGTAAAGACCAAAAACATAGCCGCCATAACCGGATAAAACCATTTCTTCACTTTCCTGTTCATATCAAAAATTTGCACGTACTTTAACTATAAAATAACTGAAAATCCATGATATTATTGTACCTTTGTCCCCTAAATTATTAATTAAAATGATTATGGCAAGACTATTTAATGTGGCGGGACCTTGTTTTCCGTCGAAATACTACATGATAGAAACAGACCG
>JAITNE010000176.1 GCA_031290635.1 Tannerella sp.
TTTATGACGATGAAAAAGAAGAAAGAAGTAAAGACGACGCCGGAGCCTGACGAAATCACTTCAACGTATATCCACCCGTTGACTGATTTCGGCTTCAAGAAACTCTTTGCTACCGAGGCTAACAAAGAGCTACTGCTTGACTTCCTGAACGAGGTAATCAAGGATGTAGGGAAGATTACGGATATCCAATACATGCCGACCTACCATATAGGACGCCTTGAAGAAAACCGTAAAGCGGTATTCGACATCTTTTGCACTAACGACAATAAAGAATACTTTGTAGTCGAGATGCAGCGAGCCGAAGAACCGTTCTTTATTGACAGAACAATGTTTTATTCAACCTTCCCGATACAAAGTCAAGCGCCGCAGGGTTCTTGGGATTTCAACCTGAAGCCGGTTTATGTAGTGTCGATTCTGGATTTCACTTTGTTTGGAGCAGAAGAAGACGCCAAGCATATTATCGAACGCGTTTACCTGATGCGCGAACGAACCAAAGAATGCTTCTCCCGTAAGTTGAATTTCATCTACGTGGAGTTGCCCAAATTCAACAAGACAATTGACGAGCTGGAAACCAATATGGATCGGTGGTTGTTTTGTTTGAAGAACCTGCAAAGCCTCAACCAAAGACCGGAAGCAGTGCAGGGAAGAGTATTTGAGATATTATTTAAAGAAGCAGAAATTAAACAATTAACATCTACAGAAATGGAAGAATACAAGAAAGACGTAACACAGTACAGCGACATCCGCCGATGCATAATACATGCGGCAGATAAAAACCTGAAGAAAGGACGAGAAGAAGGGCTGATAAAAGGACGGCAGGAAGGTCTGATGAAAGGCGAACAGATAGGTCTGATGAAAGGACAACTAATGTTCTATACAAACTTGCGATTAAAGGGAGTTCCTGATGACGAGATCCCCCAATATATGGGTTTGACGGAAAGCGAACTGCTCGAATTAGAGATAAAATGGCGGAGTAGCGACGATGCCGGAACAATTAATTAATTAATATCTTTATGGAAGTATTAGAACAAATCGCAATTTGCGTAGAAAATGGAAAGGGTAATTTGGCTTCACCTTATCCTCCCTCAATGAAAGGGCAACCCGGAGTCGATGAGTTAGTAAAACAAGCGCTCGACGGTAGCGAATCGCCTGATAAGGTACTTGACGCCCTTATCAAAGGGATGGCTGTGATAGGCGACAAGTTCGGACAAGGCAAGGCTTTTGTGCCGCAGATGTTGCTGTCGGCTAAAGCTATGAGCGCTGGTATGGTTCACCTGAAACCATATTTCAGTTCGGGTGAAGTCAAGCGTAAAGGCACGTTTATCATCGGAACGGTTGCCGGAGACTTGCACGACATCGGCAAAAACCTGGTTGCCATGACGGTCGAAGGTTCGGGCTGGGAGGTTATCGACCTTGGAGTGGACGTCAAGCCGGAGAAGTTCGTCGAAGCCATCACACAGCATCCCGACAGTGTCGTCGGCTTGTCGGCATTGCTCACTACAACGATGGGCAACATGGAAGTCATCCTGAAATCCATTCGCGCACAGTATCCCAACACGAAGATAATCATCGGAGGAGCGCCCGTATCTCAGGACTTTTCAAACACTATCGGCGCAAGCGGATATTCGTCGAACCCACAGGGAGCCGTTGAATTATTAAACAGATTGATTGCTTGACATGCGATACAATAAATTAGCAATCAATACGCCGGAGGGGTTGATGTTCGGTAAGGCCCTCTATCCGGTAACCACCCGTCGCGGATTGGTTATCGGCGGTGGCAGCGTGATTCCCGAACTGAACTTCACACTCCCGACGATTAGCATCAATGCCGATACCTTCCCCGCCGTATGCGAACACTATCGCAGCATCATCGCCGACGCTATCGAACACGCCCGCGGTTTACACTCCAACGGCGTTATCTTTGAGTTTGAAACTCTTCTTGAGATGACCCGGACTCCCGCTTATGGAGTTGAGCTGGTCACCATCATGAACGATATTTGCGAAGATAATTATCAAAAGCATGGCTTCAAAAGCGAGATACGACTAACCCCTAACGACCTGCGGGAATTTGACCGTCCGCCCTTGTGCCGCACGTCCAAGTACTTGGACGCCATGTGGGAACTGTTCGACAAAGGTTCGCAGGCGGGCGGCGATTTGTTGTCCATCGAAAGCACGGGCGGCAAAGAAATCCACGACGAAGCGCTGATGATGTGTGATATCAAAGCCGTCATTTTCGCCCTCTCCGTGCTTGGCGTTCGCGACATGAAAATGTTATGGTCGAAGATTGTCGGCATTGCGCACAAAAACGGACGTCATGCCGGTGGCGACACTGCCTGCGGGTTTGGCAACACAGCTATGGTGCTGGCCGAAAAAGGCTTTATACCCAAAGTATTTGCCGCATTAGTCCGCGTCATTTCGGCAGTCCGGACGCTGGTCGCTATTGAAGAAGGCGCTGTCGGTCCCGACAAGGATTGCGGCTACGAAGGCCCTTTCCTGAAAGCCATAACCGGTACGCCAATATCTATGGAAGGCAAAACCTCTGCATGCGCTCATTTCAGTCCGCTCGGCAATATTGCAGCCTGTTGCGCCGACCTGTGGAGCAACGAATCGGTGCAGAATATCAAACTGCTGTCAGGCATGGCGCCGACCGTTTACCTGGAACAGTTGGAGTACGACGCCCGTTTGATGAATCAAGCGCTGAAGGCGGGACCATCTACGGCTTCAATGTTGCAGCGTCTCCTGTCGGATTCCGACCGGACATTAGACCCGCAGGCAATTATCCTTGCGCCCGATAACGTGATAGCCATTGCCGGCGAGATAGTGAAGGGCGAAAACTATATCGACGCCGCGTTGAAAGCTGCTACGAAAGGATTGGAAATCATTGACGACGCATTCCGGTCGGGACAATTATTAGTTCCCGAAATCGAAGTATCATGGATTGACATGCTCCGGCAATCTCTGACGGAAGTTCCTGCCGACGAAAGTAAATTTGTTGAAGAGATGTTGCCTGTCCTTGAAGGCAAATTTATCCCTTCGGAATACGGATTATAGTTAGAATTAATTCATCCTCCAAAATAATTAATTCATCCTCCAAAAGAGAATACCCATCATCCCAAAAAATAATTAATTCATCCTCCCAAAAAAATTAAATAACCATGACCCCAAAAGAACGAATACTTGCTACCATCAACCGTCAGCCGACCGACCGTACTCCCATTGACCTCTGGTGTACGCCCGAAGTGCTCGACAGCTTGCGCCGATATACCGGCGTTGATGATGAACTTGAAGTCTATAAGGCGCTGGGCGTTGACAAAATCGTGTGGATTTTCCCCGGTTACGGCGGACGCTATTTCGACCCCAACGACAGCGGCGAAATCACCCTCTGGGGTGTTCATACGCGGATGGTCAAAGCCGGACTTGCTACCTATCAGGAGTACGTCAAAGCTCCTTTAGCCGGATTTGACATGGCTCAACTTGCGGACTTCCCGCTCTGGCCTGACCCCGACAACTTCGACTATGCCGGCGCACGGGCATTAGCCGACAAGGCACGCTCGTACAACTTTGCTACCATCGGCCCGTGGCTTTCACACTTTGAAATATATTGCCAGATGCGCGGACTTGAAAATGCGCTGATGGACACAATCGTTGAGCCTGACTTCCTCGAAGCCGCCCTCGACCGCATCGACGTCATCCAAACTGCAATGCTCGAAAGGACGATGATTGAGCTGGGCGACAGTCTGGACATGATTTTTATAAGCGACGACATGGGCATGCAGCAGAACCTTTTAGTGCCGATAGAAACGTGGGAGACGCATTTTCGCCCGCGTCTGAAGAAGTGGTGCGACCTGATACACCGTTACAACAAAAAAGTGTTTTATCACACCGACGGCGCTGTGCTTCCGCTTATTCCCGGACTGATAGAGTGCGGTATCGACGTCCTCAACCCCATACAACACGTTTGTCCGGGCATGGACTGCGCCAACCTGAAGCAGCAGTTCGGTCGGGATTTGATATTCCACGGCGGCGTCGAGAACCAGAAGACGCTTCCGATGGGTACGTCCGCCGAAGTAGCCGCCGAGACGCTCGCATGTCTGGAGACCTTGGGCAAAGACGGCGGTTACATTTGCTGTTCATGCCATAACGCCCAAGCCGGCACACCGGTAGATAACATGCTCGCCATGAT
>JAITNE010000208.1 GCA_031290635.1 Tannerella sp.
CGGGCATTTGAAATCATGCCCTTCAACTGCGCAATCTTAACCTCGAGCAGCCCTTGGGCTTCACGCGCTGCATCGTACTCGGCGTTCTCCGAAAGGTCTCCCTTGTCGCGAGCATCCGCTATCTGAGCTGAAATCTCAGGACGCCTGACGGATTCTAAATAACTAATTTCGGCTTTTATTTTGTTATAGCCTTCTTCTGTCATGTATGATGGCATAACTTGGTCCTCCTGTTGTTTTTATTAAGTGAATAAAAAAAGAATCCCGGCTATCTATACAGCCGGAACTCCCGTATTAACAATACTGCCGCAAAAGTACGGATAATTTTTGAATCTCAACGAATTATTTCTATGCTATACAACATGTTTTTCAAAGAGCCGCCTTGATGTCCGCCTCGATTGTGTCAATAGATTCGATGCGTTTGACCATATCTCCCTTGCTGTTAAGCAGGAAGAGCGTCGGTAGCTGTCGCACATTATAAATAGCAGCGATGGATGAGTGCCTCGGCTGTGGGTCGTGTACGCTTGTCCACGGTATATTGAAGGCGGCATTGCGCCAGAAATGGACGTCGTCGTCAAGCGAAACCTGATATATCTCGAAGCCTTTGTTGCGGTATTTCTCGTACATTTCATTGAGCGTCATGTTGAACGTCGCCGACCACTCGGTTTGATAGATGGTGAAGTTGATAAGCACAGCCTTGCCCTGCTTTACTATGTCGCTCAGTTTGACGTTCTTACCGTTGATGTTGGGCAGGTCGATGTCGAAATATGCTACTTCCTTAATCTTCGCAGTGTCAAGCTGCAATTGCCGTTCGCCGCGAACTATCTTAAGCGATTGCAGGGCAAGCGATTCCAACTGCTTGCTACGGGGATTTTCGGGATAATAAGCCTTGTAACTTGTAGCTACCGCACCATAAGCCTTAGAGTCGATGCGGTCGTAGATGTCGAAGAACATAAGGCCGTCAATCTGCTGAAACAAAGCAAAATAAGCAACCGATGACATTGGCGCGCCATAGATATATTTCAGGGCTGTCTCCTTATAAGCGTTGATGGCCTTGATGGCGCTTGCTTGATAGGTTGTGTCGGGTATAAGATTCATTCCGTAGCTGTCGCGCAGCTTGCGCAGCTCCTGATTGGCGTCTTGTTGAGCGAGGGTTATCTCCTTGAAAGCCTTGCTGTTCTCAGAACCTTCGACGGTATAGGAGGTAGCAAAATTATTCGCATCGGCAATGAAGGAAATAGTCTCGGTCGAATCAACCGTGAAATGAATGGGGCTGTTCTTGAGCCTCAGAAGGTAGAAGTCCGGATACTGCGGACGTGGCTGACGGAAACGAAACTTGCCGTCGGAGTCAAGTTTGATCGAATCGAGCCTTACAACGCCTGATATCCCTGTATTCTCAAGGTATAGCGTCTGGTCATTAGCGCCTGCTACAACTCCCTTGACGGTGAAGTAGTCGGTATCGGCACATCCGCCTGAAACAGCAAGTAGCAGGCTTGCTATCAGTGTCTTATAGATATTTTTTTTCGTTGACATAATAAAGATATTTGTTTGTTTATGCTTATAATTCCGGCAAAGGTAAGTATAATTTTTAAACTTTCAGTGTTTTCCGCTATTTTTAACAATTAAATTTTTTATCTTTGCCGAAATTTTAATCAAATAATCGTGATAATGGAAGAATTAAAATCTATCATTGACAGTGAGGCTCAGGCGATAGCCAACATACCTGTAAGCGAGGCTTACAAAGAGGCTGTCGAACTGATTGTCAAGCAAGTACATCAGCACGGAGGTACGCTGATAATAAGTGGAATGGGCAAGGCGGGACAGATAGCGATGAATATTGCTACTACGTTCAGCTCTACGGGTACGCCTGCATATTTCCTTCATCCGAGCGAAGCGCAGCATGGCGACCTCGGCATGTTGCGTCCTAACGACGTCATGCTGCTGATTTCAAACTCGGGAAAGACGCGCGAGTTGCAGGAATTAGTCGTTCTGGCGCGAGGATTAGTGGCTGGCGTGAAGTTTATCGTCATCACATCCAACAACGAAAGTCCTCTGGCTCAGAAGGCTGACGTCTGCCTGCTGACCGGCGCTCCTCCCGAAGTTTGTCCGCTCGGACTGACCCCTACGACCTCAACAACCGTGATGACCGTCATCGGCGACATGCTGGTAGTCAGCGTGATGAAGACGATAGGTTTCACTTGCGCCGACTATGCCAAACGCCACCACGGCGGCTATCTCGGCGAAAAAAGCAGAAGCCAATTGATAAATGACGATTGATCCATGCGTAAAGTTATAGGAATAGGCGAGACGATACTCGATATTCTCTTTGAAAACGGGCAGCCGCAGCGGGCAGTTGTCGGCGGTTCGGTGTTGAACGGCTTGGTCTCGCTCGCACGTCTCGGCGTCTCGGTAACTTTTATCAGCGAGCTGGGCGACGACCGTGTAGGCGATATGGTCTGCGACTTTCTTGCCGGCAACGGTATGACGACCGACTTTATCTATCGCTTTGAAGAACATAAAAGCCCTGTCTCGCTCGCCTTTCTGGGAGCCGACCGTAGCGCCGACTATGTCTTCCATACCGACTATCCTTCGGAACGCTTGCAGATGCCATTCCCCAAAATAAACGAAGATGATATCTTTGTCTTTGGCTCTTTTTATGCCCTCGATCCTGCGTATAGAGAGCGCTTTCTGGAGTTCGTCAAAGAGGCGGAACGATGCAAGGCTTTGATTTACTATGATCCGAACTTCCGCCCCTCGCATAAACGCAGCGACATGAGGCTGCTGCGCGACACGGTTACTGAGAATCTTAGCTATTCATCCATAGTTCGAGGCTCAGATGAAGATTTCTTCCACCTCTTTGGTCGGTCGGATATGCAAATGGTTTACGACGAGGTCGTCAGCCGCTATTGCCGTTGTTTCCTGACAACGCATGGCGCTGATGGGGTGAATCTCTTCACCGACCGCTTCGCGACGCACTTCGACGCTACATCTATCCAGCCGCTAAGTACTATCGGAGCGGGCGATAACTTCAACGCAGGTCTCGTTTACGGACTGCTTAAATACGACGTTCGCCGTTGCGACGTCCACGACCTAAACCGCGACGATTGGGAACGCATTGTCCGTTGCGGCATAGACCTTTCGTCGGAGGTATGCCTTAGTTACGACAACTATATTTCCCCCGAATTTGCATCAAAATACAAAACGATATGAAATCTATAGCGTCCGTTCGGCGATAAAGTCGGCAAGGAGGAGGAGGGCGGCGCGGGCGGGTGTGTCGGGCAGGGAGGCGATAAGCTCGACGGCTTGACGCTTGTGTTCGGTAAGACGTTGCTCGGCGTATTCTATTCCGCCGTGTTGTTTGGCGAAGGCGAGCAGGTGGGTGATGTTTGCCGGCGTGTAGTCCTTATTATTAATCATTTCGACGCAAACCGAAGTCTGCGCGGCGGGAGCGGTGCGCAGGGCGTAAATCAGGGGGAGGGTTATCTTGCCTTCGCGGACGTCGTTGCCGGTGGGTTTACCGATGCAGGCGTTGTCGAGATAGTCAAAGATGTCGTCTTTAATCTGAAAGCAGAGTCCGAGATATTGACCGATGAGGCGACATTTCTCCGTCATTTCGGGTGATGCGTTGACGGTGAGAGCGCCCAGCTCGGCGCAGGAAGCTATGAGAGCGCCCGTCTTTTTGTTAATCATCTTGAAGTAGTCGCTTTCGTTGCAGGAGGATTGCAGGGTGTTATCAAGTTCTATCATTTCGCCTTCGGAAAGTTCGCGGCAGACGGCGGCTATAACATTGACTATGCCGACGTGTCCGGTCTGCGAGGCGCGCAGCAAGGCTCCGGCAAGCATGAAATCGCCGGTGAGCACGGCTATACGGTTATCGAAGATGGCGTTAAGCGAGGGCTGTCCGCGTCGCTGTTTGGTTTCGTCGATGACGTCGTCGTGGATAAGCGTCGCGGTGTGCAGGGTTTCGGCTATGACTGCAGCTTCGCGGGTAAGGGCGTTAGGATGGTCGCAGGCGGCGGCGGCGAGCAGTAGCAGAAGCGGTCGGATGTGTTTGCCGCCGGAGCGGAGCACTTGTTCTATCGCTGATTGAAGCAGGGGAACTTCGCTGTGAAGAACTTCCGCAAAATCCTTCTGAAACTGCTCAAATTCGGTGGCGACGGGCTTGATTATTTGTTGTAATTCTATCATATTTATTATAAAAACGCTGCAAAGGTAAGGATTATTTCCTATCTTTACGGTCTTTAAACAACATTTTTAAGGATGAAACTACTCTTAATTGACGCTTACGCGCTTATTTATCGCTCATATTACGGGTTAATAAAGAACCCGCGCATCAACTCGAAGGGGATGAATACTTCGGCTATCTTCGGGTTCGTAAACACTCTCGAAGATGTGATCCGGAGGATTGATCCGACGCACATTGCTATCGGTTTCGACCCGCCGGGGCCGACTTTCAGACATGAGGTTTTCCCTGATTACAAGGCTCAAAGGGAGATGACGCCGGAGGTGATTCGCAGTTCCGTGCCGGTGATTCGCCGGATAATCGCGGCTTACAGGATTCCTATTCTTGAGGTCGTGCGTTATGAGGCTGACGACGTGATTGGTACGATTGCCCGCCAGGCTGCCGAGGAGGGATTCGAGGTTTACATGATGACGCCCGACAAGGATTACTGTCAGTTGGTTTCGGACAGGATTCTGCTGTACAGACCCAAGTTTGGCGGAGATTATGAACAGCTTGGGGTCAGTGAGGTTTTGAAGAAGTACAAACTTGGCTCGGTGGGTCAGATGGTTGATTTGCTTGGGTTGATGGGTGATGCTTCGGACAACATTCCGGGCTGTCCGGGAGTGGGCGAGGTTACGGCGCAAAAGCTGCTTGCCGAGTATGGAGACATTGAAACTTTGCTGCTTTCGACCGAAAGTTTGAGGGGTAGCCTGAAGGATAAGATTGTGGAGAATGCCGAGAAGATACGGTTCTCGAAATTTCTGGCTACTATAGATGTTGATGTGCCGGTGAGGTTTGAGGCGGAGGCGTGTCTGCGCCAAAAACCTGATGTGCAGGGGCTGACTGAATTATATACCGAGCTGGAGTTTCGCGCTTTCCTGAAGAGGTTGGGGACTGACAAAATGACTGCCACGGCATCTACGGATGGGACTTTGGATCTCTTTGGAGATGAAACGGCTAAGTCGGCAAAGTCGGCCGGCTCGGAAATATCATCAAATGGAATGGCGGATCTCTTTGGAGATACCATGCCTGCTCAACGCGGCGTCCCGCAACAACTCTCGCTGTTCGATAAAGACCTGCCGGCATCCCCCGAAATAGATTCCGCATTAGAAAAAGCATCCCCCGAAATAATAACAAAGCCGGAGCTTTGTTCCTCCCGGCAATCCCAACCCCCCATCTCCTCTCCCCTTTCCACCATCGACTCCATCCCTCACGCCTATTACATCGCCGACGACGATAATAAGATAGCTGCTCTCCTGCATATCTTAAATGATAAAAAATCTTTCGCCTTTGATACCGAAACCGACGCTCTCGACCCCATTTCGGCGCATTTGGTGGGCATGTCATTCGCCGTTCGTGAGTTTGAAGCCTGGTACGTGCCCGTGCCGGAGGACATGGACGAGGCTAAAGCGCTTGCAGCTCGTTTTGCGGAGATTTTGCAGGACGAGGAGATAGAGAAAGTCGGCCAGAACATCAAATTCGACATGTTAGTTTTGAGAAAGTATGGCGTCAAGATGCGCGGGCGACTGTTTGACACCATGATTGCGCACTATCTGCTCAATCCCGAGCTGCGCCACGGCATGGACTATCTCGCCGAGACATGTCTGCATTACAAACCCGTCCCCATCGAGGCTCTGACAGGGTCGAAGGGCAAGGCGCAGCTTACGATGCGTGAGGTCGAAGTCTCCAAAGTAGCCGGATATGCCGCTGAGGACGCCGACGTAACCCTCCGGCTGAAGAATTATTTCGCGCCGCTGCTTGCCGGGATGTCGGTCGAGTCGCTGTTTTACGACATAGAGATGCCGCTCGTTTATGTCCTTGCCGAGATGGAGTACGTCGGCGTCAGCCTCGACACGGACGCTCTGAGCCACTATTCCGACGTTCTGACCGAGAAAATGCACCTCCTCGAACGAGAGATTTACGAGATGGCCGGGACGGAATTTAACCTCAATTCGACCCGTCAGGTTGGCGAAATCCTCTTCACCCGCCTCCAAATCGCGCCTGCAAACCTGAAAAAAACCAAAACCGGCGGCGTCAGCACCGGCGAAGACGTCCTCCAAAAGCTCCGTTCGCGCCATCCAATCGTCGGCCGGCTGCTCGACTATCGCGGCGTAAAGAAGCTCCTGAGCACCTACATCGACGCTTTGCCCTTGCTAATCAATCCTCTGACCGGCAAAATCCACACATCCTTCAACCAGACCACAACCTCCACCGGCCGCCTCAGCTCGACCAACCCCAACCTCCAAAACATCCCCGTCCGCAACGACCAGGGACGCGAGATACGCAAGGCATTCACGGCCGACAACGCCGGCTGCATCTTCTTTTCAGCCGACTATTCGCAGATAGAGCTTCGCGTGATGGCTCACATCAGCGGCGACGCCGACATGATCGCCGCATTCCGTCGCGGCGCCGATATTCACGCCGCCACAGCCGCCCGAATCTTTAGCGTCGCCGAAGCGGACGTAACGCCTGAGATGCGTCGCAAAGCCAAAACCGCCAACTTCGGCATCATCTACGGCATCTCGGCCTTCGGACTCGCCGAGCGCCTCGACATCCCCCGCTCCGAAGCCCGTGCGCTTATCGACGGCTATTTCCGGACCTATCCCCGCGTCCGCGAATTCATGGACGAGTGCATCCAAAGCGCCCGCGAGAAGGGTTACGTCGAAACGCTCTACCGCCGTCGCCGCTACCTTGCCGACATACACTCCAACAACACCGTCGTACGCGGATATGCCGAGCGCACGGCCATCAACGCGCCGATTCAGGGCAGCGCGGCCGACGTCATCAAGGTTGCAATGGTACGGATACACCGTCGATTCGAGGCCGAAAGCGTACGCAGCAAAATGATACTGCAAGTTCACGACGAGCTAAACTTCAACGTCCTGACGGAGGAGTTTGACCTCGTGCGCCGCATCGTACTTGAAGAGATGGAAGGCGCAATAAGACTGAGCGTCCCGCTGATAGCCGACTGCGGTCAAGGCAGCAACTGGCTCGAAGCCCACTAAGGATATTTTGATTTCTGTGGATGAATTTTTGATTTCTGGGGATGATATTCTGATTTCTGGGGATGATATTCTGATTTCTGGGGATGATATTATGGCTTCTTAGGATGATATTCTGATTTCTTAGGATGATATTTTGATTTCTGGGGATGATTTTAGTTATACCAAAAAAGATTTTCCGTACACAAAAAGCATCTCGGGGTTAACCTCGAAAGTCTGGGGGTTAACCCCGAAAGTTTCGCTGTCTTCAGTGAAGGTTTAATTGTCTTCAGTGAAAGTTCCACTGAGTTCAGTGAAAGTCTTAGCAATCCCAGCGAAAGTTTCCGGTAGACCCCGGAGAGTTTTTCCGTAACCCCAAAATGCTTCCGCAACCCCGTCATTGCGAGGAACGAAGCAATCTAAATTAATATTGAATCAATCTAAACTAATACCGAATCAATCCAAACTAATATTGAATCAATCCAAACATTATCCGAAGAAAAGATAAGCCATAAAGATAGCGGTGATTGAGCCTGCGAAGTCAGCTATCAAAGCGCATGGAATAGTATGTCGAGTGCGGCGTACGCCAATGCTTCCGTAATAAACGGCGACGATGTAGAAGATAGTATCCGTCGAACCCTGCACTACGCACGAGAGTCGGCCGACAAACGAATCTGCGCCAAAGGTCTTCATAGCGTCCAGCATCATGCCGCGAGAACCGCTGCCGCTTAAAGGTTTCATAAAAATGGTCGGCAAACCTTCGGTAAAGGCAGTGTCAAGCCCGCAGGACGCAACTACAAACCGTATCCCCTCAATCAGGAAGTCCATCGCGCCCGAAGCCCTGAAAACGCCGATTCCAACAAGTATCGCAACTAAATAAGGTATGATTTTGACGGCCGTGAAAAAGCCCTCCTTCGCGCCGTCAATAAAAATCTCGTAAACATTGAGCTTCCTTCGCCATCCTGCCAGCACAAATCCGCCTACCACCGCGAACAGCAGCATGTTAGCCGTCAACGACGAGTAAAGCCTCACCTGCTCGGCCGGCAGACTGTCGAACAGCCAGACCAGCCCGCCGATAAACCCGATAGCCGTCCCCAAAAACAACAGCAGATTCCTCTGCAGCAGGTTAATCTTCTGAACCAGACATACCCCGATTATAGCCACCAGGGTCGCTACGAAGGTCGAAATCAGTATCGGCAGGAAAACGTCCGACGGATTGGCCGCGCCAAACTGAGCGCGATACATCATAATCGTTATCGGGATAATCGTAAGCCCCGAAGCATTGATGCACATGAACATAATCATGGCATTCGAGGCCGTATCCTTGCGTGGATTCAGCTCGTCAAGCTGCTTCATGGCATTGAGGCCGATAGGAGTGGCCGCATTGTCAAGCCCCAGCATGTTAGCCGAAATATTCATGAAGATAGTGCCTGCAGCCGGGTGACCCTTCGGAATCTCAGGGAAGAGCTTGCCGAAGACCGGCGCCGCAAACCGCGCGAAAGTGTTAATCAAACCCGCCCGCTCGCCAATCTTCATCAGCCCGAGCCAGAGCGAAAGTATGCCCGTCAGACCGATGGAAGCCTCAAAGCCCAGCTTTGCCGAATCAAAGGTCGAAGAAATAATAAGGCCGAAGACCTCCGTATCACCCGTGAAAACCAGCTTGCACATCGCCACCACGAAAGCCGTCAGTATAAATCCAATCCAGATATAATTCAGAACCATAACATCAATTCAGTTAATATCATCAGCCGAAGCCTTCTGTTGCGTGATACGCGAGTGCGGCGGAACGTCGTTAGTGAGCCACACGTTACCTCCAACCACCGAGTCATGACCAATCCTGATCCGACCCAGCACGGTAGCGTTGGAATAAATCACCACATTATCCTCAATAATCGGATGACGGGGCACGTTGATGGGATTGCCGCACTCGTCCATCACGAAATTCCTCGCCCCCAGCGTAACGCCCTTGTAGAGATTGACGTGATTGCCGATAATGGTAGTCTCGCCGATAACCACGCCTGTACCATGGTCGATACTGAAATACTCGCCGATGCAAGCGCCCGGATGTATGTCAATGCCGGTCAATGAATGCGCCCGCTCGGTGATGATGCGCGGCAGCACCGGCACTCCAAGCAACAGCAACTCGTGAGCAACGCGATAGTGAATCATCGCCTGGATGCTCGGATAACAGATAATGACCTCGCCCTTGCTCTTGGCCGCCGGATCATTGTCGAACATCGCCTGCACATCGGTACAGAGCAAGCGTTTAATCTCCGGCAGCTTGACAATAAAACCGAAAGCCATGTCTTTAGCGTCCGGAATATTATCGCTGTCGCCAACTTCCTGTTCGGCGAAGAACAGCAGGCTGTTGCGAATCTGCTCGGCGAGCATGAAATGAAGGTTTTCTATCTGAATACCGAGGTAATACTTCTGCGTGCTGGCATTCGTCCCCGCCTCGACGAAGAATCCGGGGAAGACAATGTTTCTGACCATCTCGACGATATCCTTGACGATAGCCATATTAGGCAACGACTGCCCGTCCTTCCTCGGCAGATGCCGGTATTCGAGGTTGTCGCCGCACGTAAGCAACTCAATATTCTGCTGAATAATTCCTGTTAATTTGTCCATGTTGTCTAATTTGAGGGGCAAAGGTAGTAAATAAATCCGTTTTG
>JAITNE010000228.1 GCA_031290635.1 Tannerella sp.
GATTTCTGCATCTTCTTCACTAATTCTTCACCATATTTGGTGGGATGCAGCGAGAGGAAAGCGGCGCCGAAGCAGGCCGAGAAAGTAGGCGTAGGCTCGGTGATGCCGCGTTCTGTGCCGGCGAGCTTGGCTGTGAAGCCGGAGAGGAAGTAGTACTGCGTCTGTTCGGGCGTCAGGATTGATACCGGAGGCAGTACTCCGAAAGCGTCGGCCGAAAGGAAGATGACCTTCTCAGCGGGACCGGCTTTGGATACAGGCTTGACAATATTCGTTATATGGTCGATAGGATACGACACGCGCGTGTTTTCGGTTACCGACTTGTCGGCGAAATCTATCTTTCCGGCAGCGTCAACAGTAACGTTCTCAAGGAGGGCGTTACGCTTGATAGCTTTGAAGATGTCAGGCTCGCTTTCCTTGTCGAGGTTGATGACCTTGGCATAACATCCGCCTTCAAAGTTAAATACACCTTCGTCGTCCCAGCCGTGCTCGTCGTCGCCGATAAGCAGGCGTTTGGGGTCGGTCGAGAGGGTAGTTTTGCCTGTGCCCGAGAGTCCGAAGAATACAGCCGTATTCTTGCCGTTGAGGTCTGTGTTAGCCGAGCAGTGCATCGAAGCCATGCCCTTGAGCGGAAGCAGATAGTTCATGTAGGAGAACATGCCTTTCTTCATTTCGCCGCCGTACCATGTGTTGAGGATGATTTGTATCTTTTCGGTAAGGTTGAAGACGACGGCGGTTTCGGAGTTCAGACCAAGTTCCTTGAAGTTCTCGACCTTAGCTTTCGACGCGTTGATAATAACGAAGTCAGGCTCGCCGAATGCGGCAAGTTCGGCTACTGTCGGACGGATAAACATGTTAGCTACGAAGTGAGCCTGCCATGCAACTTCAACGATGAAGCGCAGTTTGAGGCGCGAGTTTTCGTTAGCTCCGCAGAAAGCGTCAACGATATAGAGTTTCTTGCCCGAAAGTTGCTTCGCGGCGAGTGTTTTCAGAGCCGACCAGCATTTTGCGTTCACCGGCTTGTTGTCGTTCTTGTAAGCATCCGAAGTCCACCAGACGGTGTCCTTGCTTGTTTCGTCAAGCACAAAGAACTTGTCCTTTGGCGAGCGACCGGTATAAACGCCGGTCATCACATTTACCGCGCCAAGTTCGGTAACTTGACCTGTCTCAAAACCTTCTAATCCGGGTTTTGTTTCTTCTTCAAACAATTTCTCGAACGTGGGATTGTAAACAATCTCCGTAACGTTATTGATTCCATACTTGCTTAAATCTAAATTTGCCATAAACATATAATTTTAATTGTTGATAAATAAGATATTTAATTCTCTTTGAGGATTTGATTGACCTTGCGTGTAGCGTCGGCTGAGGCTTTGAAAGCTGCCTTTTCGTCGTCATTAATCGGGAACTCGATAATCTTCTCGAATCCGCCTTTTCCAAGTACTACCGGCACTCCGATAACGAGGTCGCTTTCGCCGTATTCGCCTTCAACGAGCACTCCGCACGACACTATTCGTTTCAGGTCTTTGACGATGGATTCTGCCATGTAAGCGGCTGCAGCGCCGGGGGCATACCATGCCGAAGTGCCGAGCAAGCCGGTCAGAGTAGCGCCTCCGACTTTGGTTGCGGCGGTTACTTCGTCAAGTTTCTCCTTTGATAACAGTTGCGTTACGGGAACGCCTTTGCAGGTTGCCAGCGAGGTGAGGGGCACCATCGTTGTATCGCCGTGTCCGCCGATAACGGTTGCCTCGACGTCGTTAGGATTTACTCCCAAAGCCTGACTGAGATAGTACTTGAAGCGAGCGCTGTCTAAAGCTCCTCCTAAACCTACTACCTTGTTGCGCGGCAACCCTGAAATCTTTGCCGTCAGATAACACATCGGGTCCATCGGGTTGCTGACGATGATAAGCGTAGCGTCGGGCGAGTGTTTGAGGGCGTTCTCGACGACCGACTTGACAATACCGGCATTGACTCCAATAAGTTCTTCGCGCGTCATACCCGGCTTGCGAGGCAGTCCCGAAGTGATGACCACTACATCAGAGCCGGCCGTAGCCGCGTAGTCGTTAGTAACTCCCGAAACGCGGACAGTGATGCCCGTCAAGGTTGCCGTCTGATTAATATCCATTGCTTTGCCTTCGGACACCCCATCTTTGATGTCTATCAGCACAATCTCCGAAGCCACATTACGTTTGGCAAGAACGTCAGCGCAGGTTGCTCCAACATTGCCCGCGCCGATAACAGTAATTTTTGACATAAACTTCTATATTATATTATGAATAAATTGAATTTCTACCTTAAAAAGTGGTGCAAAATTACTGTTTTTTTTTGACATACGGAAATTCAGGCAAATAATCCGATGAAAATTTCTTCTGATTATGAATTAATATCCTTCGATTTCAGGTTGATGCAGATGTTTCCCGCGAGTGGGATTTCTCCCCGCAAGCTCCGGCCGGCAAGTTTGCGCTTAACGATGAAAGGTGAAGCCGACGGTGAGGTTGACGGAGTTGATATTATTGCCGTAGAGACCGATGTCAACCTGCTTGTCGCCCTTATTCACGACGGGCGAGTTCAGTACCTTCACAAATCCGGGGTAACCGATGATTCCCGATAGCTTGAACCGTGCTGATACGCTTCTCGAAAGATTCAGGTGATAACCGACCGATAAGTCGCCCGCCAGGCACGACGCATGTAGCTCTATCTTGGGTCTGATGAGGAAATACTCGACAGGGGCATTCTTCTGCTCCATATAGCCCAGACCGGCCGACAGTCCGAAAAACAGATGACTGCGCTTGTTGGTGAAACGCCGGATGACCATCGCAGGTCCAACATAATGATAGATTATGTCGCCGTCTAACAAAGAGCGATAGTTGTATTTAAGCCCGTAGCCTACAGGTTTGGTAACATACAAAGTCAGGTCTGCGCCCACATACCAGCCTGTACGGGTGGCAAAAGGCGACTTGTCGGTAAGGTCGTCTTCCATCCTGAATGCGCCGAACTGATGCGCAACACCGGCCTCCAAACCTAAATCAACCATCGAGTACCAAGGTCGCAGGCGGTTATCACGCAGACTTCTGAACATGCTCTTGCGGAAGAACAGAACCGAATCCTTGTGGATATAACCGGTCAGCAACTCACCCTTATCTTCGTCCACAATAAACTCGATAGGATATTGGTTGTCCTTGTTCAGTTTGCCGAGGTTGCAATTGAGGGTATCTCGATTAATAGTAACAAGCATGTCCTGCGCCTGCACCTTCACGGATGACGCGGAGAGAACCATAGCCACCGTCAACGCCGAAATCTTAATAATTTTTGGATATAAATATCGTGCCATAATCGTTTTGTTTTATAATTAACGGCTACAAAGGTACATGAAAATATTGAGATTTATAGGCGAATGTCCACGAGTTTTTATCCACGAATGTTTTGTTTGCGATTTTTGTTTGCGATTTTTGTCCACGAATTGCACGAATTGCACGAATCAACGTTCGACGCAGTCAATTGCACGAATTAGATTGCTTCGTGCCTCTGGGGGACGGACACGTACGACACGCGATGATTGTTTCCGGTATCGTCATTGTGAGCGTCCCTGTCCCGTTAGGGACAAGATGTTGGTAGAACAGAAACACGT